>DASXPQ010000245.1:0-3281 GCA_036493575.1 Pirellulales bacterium | reverse complement strand
CCCGCAGAAGGCGGGCAGCGAGCGGTGGCGCAGGCCTGCAATCGTGTTGTCGTTCAAGTTCCGCTGCGTAATTTCCAAATCACTGGGCAGCGTATCTTCCGCCACCGCAAATCCGTGGTTTTGCGAAGTGATTTCCACCTTGCCGGTATTCAAGTTTTGCACCGGCTGATTGGCGCCCCGGTGGCCGAATTTGAGCTTGTACGTTTTGGCTCCGCACGCTAGCGACAATAGTTGGTGGCCCAAGCAAATACCAAACACCGGTACCCGTCCCAGTAACCCACGGATCGTACTGATCGCATATTCCAGCGGTTCCGGATCACCGGGCCCATTCGATAAGAATACGCCGGCCGGATGGTGTGCCAAAACTTCCTCGGCTGTGGCAGTGCCCGGCAACACCGTAACGCGGCAGCCCATTTCAGCCAGGTGGCGCAAAATATTCCACTTCATGCCGTAATCCAACGCCACCACATGCAAATCGATCGGCATCGCGGCAACCGTGCTGCCATTGGATTGCTCCCCTGCATGCCCGTTGCCGTTGGACCCCGCACGGGCCTGATGCAGCCGGGCCAGCTCGTGAAGTTTTTCGTTCCAAATCCGCGGTTGTTCCGGAATCACTTCTCGCACCAGGTCACGTCCCACCAGGCCCTGGCTCGCCTTCGCTTTAGCAATCAAACTGGCGTCGTCCAAATCTTGGCTAGAAAGCACCCCTTTCATCGCCCCGCCCGCTCGCAATCGGCGAACCAGCGCCCGCGTATCGATTTCGGCAATGCCCGGAATGCCATTCCGCTCCAGATACTCATGGATCCGACCCGCCGACCGAAAATTACTTTCTCGCCGGCTCCACTCGCGCACAATAAATCCGGCCAATTGCGGCTTGGAGCTTTCCACGTCTTCCAAATTAACCCCATAGTTACCAATTTCCGGATACGTCATGCATACAATCTGCCCTCGGTAGCTCGGATCGGTAAGAATTTCCTGATATCCGGTCATCGAAGTGTTAAAGCACACCTCGCCATCGACTTCGGTTACGGCGCCGAATGCAGTTCCGGTGAACACGGTGCCGTCTTCCAGAGCTAATTTAGCAATTTGCGGCATAGTTCAATTCAAAATCCTAAAAAACATTTCAGTCGCGAGCATCCAACCGGAATTTCGTCAGCCGATTCTCGCTTTGCGATTTGGTAACTCCGTTCTCAATCCGCTGCGGCCGGTTGGTCAGGTTGTGCGATGCACGCGGGCGTCTTCTCAGCCCCTTAAAGTCTGGTAGCAGAGCAGCCCGATACGCCTTCTACGGCTGTGGGTCTCCGAATTTGAAACCGTTCATATTCGGACAGCCAACTTGGAGGGTTCTTGCCCCGGCGAGCGAGAACCCTCTTTTTATTGCGCTGGCATTATAGAGCAGCAGGCTGCGGAATTGTAGATGCCGCCAGATCGACCGAATTCTTAGCGATCGGCGGAACGTTAATCAGCGGCAGCGTTTTAGATTCTGCGGCAGCTTCCCGCTCGAGGATCGCAACGAGGCTTACGCCGCGGCGGTAACCACGGCTGTTCGTATCAATTGCCCCCACCAATCTTCGCTGCTCGCCCGCCATGCACGTTTCCAGAACAGAATTGATCGGCCCCGCCGGCAAGTTGAAATCAGTATTAGCCGCTCCCACGGTGCGGCCGCGCCATCGGTTTACTGTGCGGACGACTCGAACAATCGGATACAACCGGCTGTTGAAGTGCGAAAGCAATCGCACTCGAACCGGCAGCCCTCTCCATATCGCAGCCAATCCCTCGCGATCATAGCGGCGGTAATGCCCAAACGCTTCATCATGCGGACTCCACAGCCGCATGTCGGCTGGCACCGTAATCACAATTTGCGCCCCCGCGGGGCAAGCCTTGATAATGCCGCCCAGCAAATCACGGTCATCCTTAACATGCTCAAGCACATCGCTAATCACTACCACGGACGCCTGGCGTAGCCAGTGCGCAACGTCTTGCGGAGCAAACCCGCAAATGAACGTAACGCCCGGAAATCGCTGCCGAGCCAAGGCAATAGCCTCCGCCGAGGTATCAATGCCTACGCATCGATATTCATCCGCCAGCGCCGCCAAATTCGCCCCCGTGCCGCAGCCAATATCGACGACGATCGAGCGTTTGTCGGTTCGATTCGCTCCGTTCGTCTCCGGGGCAACGGCATCTGCAGGCGCGACTTTATGAATCAGCTCGCGCAATATCTTGCGCCGGCCGATAAACCACCAATGCCGCTCTTCAATCTGCGCATGAAGCTGGAATTGTTCCGATTGCATGCACAAGTGTAGGTCACGCTTGTGCCGGCGTCTGTCGAGCTGCAGGGAAACTGGCGGGCGAAGGTCCCGCGGATTTTGGCTCGCCACTTAGGCAGCGGCCAATGTTGCGCACCGCTTGGCGAATGCGGTTTTCATTTTCAATCAGCGCAATCCGTATATAGCCCTCTCCGGCCGGACCAAATCCGGCGCCCGGGCTCACCACCACATCGGCCTCCTCTAACAGCTTCATAGCAAAATCCAGCGAGCCCATCTTCGCCCACGGCTCAGGAATTTTTGCCCACAAGAACATGCTCGCCCGCGGCGGCGTCACATCCCAGCCAATGCGTTTTAGTCCTTCACACAACACATCGCGCCGATGTTGATATTCCTTCGCTTGCTCCTCGACAGCGGCTTCACAATGCCGTAGCGCCATGATGGCGGCAATTTGAATCGGCCGGAACATGCCGTAATCGTAATAGGCTTTAATCGTGCCCAAGGCGCGCACGATTTCCGCATTCCCGGCGCAAAAACCAACCCGCCAACCCGCCATGCTGAAACCTTTGCTCATCGTGGTGAATTCCACGGCTACCTTTTTCGCGCCTGGCACGGCCAGCAAGCTGGGTGCTTGATAACCGTCGAAGCAAACGTCGGCATACGCCAAATCGCTAATCAAAATGAAGCCATACTTGCGCGCCAGCTTCACCGCCTCCACATAAAATGGTTGCTCGACCGTTACCGTGGACGGATTGTGCGGATAATTCAAAATCACCATCTTGGGCCGCGGCTCAATATGCTGGCAAATGTAGTCGATGTTCGACAGAAACTTTTCGCTGTCGGCAACTTCCAGTGTGATGGCGTTCCCGGACGCCAGCGAAACCGCATACATGTGAGCCGGATAAGTCGGCGCCGGCACAATGGCGGTATCACCGGGGCCAATTAGCGCCAGGCACAAATGACTGAAGCCTTCTTTGGAACCCAGCGTGACCATCACTTCACTTTCTGGATCGATCC
>DASXPQ010000244.1:0-10002 GCA_036493575.1 Pirellulales bacterium | reverse complement strand
CTGGGGGCATCGTTCCCTTGGGCTACGACGAAGTGCGTCGAGTTCGTGGCAACCTGCAGCGGCGCTATCGAATTGAGAAATACATTGCTGATTTGTGTGGTCAGCGACACGGTTGGCGGCGAGCCCGGCAAAATGCTCCATTCTTGGAAGGTTGAATGTCCACCGATGCCGGCGCCGGCGGTTACCAGCGCGCCCATGGAGGCGACAGTCACGCCGCCGCGAAAACCGGTGACGAATGGATTGAACGATGTCAGCGGAACGAGGGCAGTCTTAACGTTACCGGTGGCATTGCCGGGAAAGATATTCACGGTGGCACGCATTCCCGGGCCACTGCCGACGATAATCTGTGCGCCGGCGCCGGTGAGTAACACGTCGTTCACGACTACGGTTGCGCCGCCAAGGAAATTCGGGTTGAATGCCAAAAACTGCGTTGTGGGAGGAAGCACCGGTGCAGTGGCATGGGGCAGCGTCGCGCCCAATGGACCAAACGGCTGAGCGGCCATGCCTGTGTTGATGAAGGTTTGTACGATGGCCTTGCCGAGCGTCGGCGAGACGACCAAATCGTTCTTGCCGTCGTGATTCAGGTCGCCAAGCGCCACGTTGACGCCACCACGGAATTTGATTCCGTAGACGTCGAATTGCTCGATCAATGCGCCAGTCAGTAAATTGAAAACTTTGATGGTTGGCTCCAGGCCACGGCCAGGAGCGACTATTAAATCGGGAATGCCATCGCCGTCCACGTCGCCCAGTGCCACGTGAACGCCGCCTTTGAAGGTGGATGCGTAGGCGGTGATTTGGGTTCCCATCAGACCGGTTACTACACCTGTCGCTGCGTCCACAATTTTGACAATCGGTTGGCTCGTCTTCGAAGCGGCCGCACCGTATGCCAAAATATCTTCAATGCCCGAGGTCGTGATATTCTTGAAATCGACTTCCATCGTTCCGTCGGTGAACGTCCATTTCCCTGAGCCGGGCGTCATAGGATCGAGCGTGAGTTGCGCGCCGGCCGTCCCGGCAATATTTACCGTCAGCGAATCGCCCGGTTCCGGTGCTTTGCCGTCGATTAAAAACTTGGTGACGTGGTTAGGTGTGACGGTGAAATGGTTCTCTCCCGTCGTGCCATCCAGTTCCAGGTTCGCTGTGTCGAAGCCGTTAACAATCGTATGTCCGTCGACGCTAATGCCGCTGGTGACGACATAATTCACGGCGATGTCACGCCCTGTATCGTCAATCTGGGTCGCGTCCCCCGCGTCTCCCCCGCCGACAATTTTTACCGGCCCGGTGATATTCGAAAGTACATTGCCGACGAAAAAGAAATCGTCGCCGGCATTGCCCTTCAACGTTATTGAAACATTCGGAGCCGTCGCAATCACGTTGAACTTGTCGCCAAACATCGCCGCAGCGGAATTCGATCCGTCCAGTTCCAGCGCCAGGGTTCCGCCAGTGGCGGCATATTGAACAGGAACATTGTTGGTCGACCCGGCAAAATTATCGATTTCGTTGGCGTTGACCGTCACGTTTGTGTTGGCCAGCAGCGCTTCGCCATAATCGCTGACCACCATCGTATTGGCGCCCAGCCCGCCGTCGACAAACAGCGGCGCAGCAATGCCCGCCAAATTACCTTGATTTCCCGGCATCATGCCGGCGTCGGACGATACATTCACGATATCGTCCCCCTCTTCGCCCAGAATGTGCGTTTCGGTGCCGGCGGCGCGGACGTTGAAGGTGTCGGCGCCATCGCCCCCCTCGACGAACACCTTCTGCACGCCGAGCCAGAGGAAATCGATGTGATCCGATGTTACGCCTGGGAACACCACGTTGGTAAACGTAAACGTGTCGGCAGTCGACAAGCCGTGAATGATAAACCGAGTCGCTCCGCCGGCGCCGATAAAGTTCACATTCGCCACGCCCATTTGTGTTACGGGACCGCCACCGATATCGAAGGTAATGGAGTCACCTGAACCGACAATGCTGATTTCCAGAAGATCGGTGGTTCCTGTGCCGGTGAATGTCGACGTTCCTGCTGCGAAGGAGTTGGTAATGGAGAGCATCTGGCGCGGCTCGAGCCATTCAAAACCACGAAGCGAATGGAATCCTTTTGCGAGATTTCGCGAGCTGCTGCGTCGGCCGTGGGGTCGCCGCGATCGAGCTGCGCGGCCGCTGCGAAAATGAAAACGATTGGACCAGATACCCATGATGCCAACTCCTAGATGCGAAATTCAAGAAAGTGCTGCTCAAGCAATCCAACGGCGCGGCGGGTCGATATTCCTACTATCCGAGGAAGGCGCCTCCAGCGGATTTAAAAATAAACGGTCAAAACGGCCAAAGCAATCGGAATGATGTGTGGATTGGCCGAAAAAGCCGCAATATTTTCAACGTTTGAACGGCCCGGGCGGGGATCGCTAGCAGGGGCGCGATACGGAGGACCAGATATCGCGCCCAAGTTGGTTTGTAATTGCCCAGCGGTGATGTCGGCGGATCAGGTTCTGACCCGTTCCAGGTATTCGCCAGTTCGGGTATCGACTTTGATCATGTCGCCCATTTCGATGAACGCCGGGCAAATGACTTCCGCGCCCGTCTCCAGCTTGACCGGCTTGGTGAGTTTGGTGGCCGTATCGCCCCGGACCGCCGGCTCGCAGTATTCCACCTTGAGCACCATATGATTCGGAGGCTCGATCGTGATCGGATTGTTGTTGAACAATAGCAGCGAACAGTTGGTGCCCTCTTTGAGCCATTTGGCGGCTTCGTCAACTTGTTCCGAGCTGAGCTCGTACTGCTCGTAGCTGGTGGTGTCCATGAAGACGAATTGCTCGCCTTGCCGGTAGAGGAACTGGCCTTCAATTTCATTGATGTCGGCGGCTTCCAACGAATCGCCGCTTTTATAGGTGCGGTCTAGTTGGCTGCCGCGGACCAGGTTTTTCAGTTTGCATTTGTACAACGCCTGGCCCTTACCCGGTTTGACGAAATTGCATTCGGTCATCAGATAAGGATCGCCATCGATCTGCACTTTCAAGCCTTTGCGAAATTGGCTGGTGTTATAGCTGGGCACGGTTGATTCCTACTACGATTTTCAATGGAAACGGGTTATGTTAGTCAGGATGATTTCGAACTCGCTTGCCGTAACCTGTTTGCCGTCTGATGCTCCGGCCGCCACCTGGCAGAGAGTCATGAAAGAGGCGGTCCGTGATGTTGGCGAGCTATGTGAATTGTTGGAACTATCTCCAGTCTTCGCAGTTCAAGCGGCGCGGGCTGCCGAGCAATTTCCGCTGTTCGTGCCGCGGCCTTTTCTGGCCCGGATGCGCCGTGGCGATCCCCACGATCCTTTACTGCGGCAAGTGCTGCCGCTGGAGGCGGAAACAATTGCCGCGCCGGGCTTTACGGCCGATCCGGTCGGCGACCTGTGTGCTTCGCTCCAACCCGGGCTGCTTCAAAAATATCAAAGCAGGGTGTTGATGGTAACAACTGGGGCCTGCGCCGTCCATTGCCGTTACTGTTTTCGGCGGCATTTTCCGTATTCTCAAACACCACGATCACTTAATGACTGGCTGCCCGCGATCGCACAAATTGAGGCGGACGATAGCATTCATGAAGTGATTTTGAGCGGCGGCGATCCGTTGACATTGAGCGATCGATTACTGGCACAGCTTGTCCAGCGACTGGAAGGCATTGGGCATCTGCGGCGAATCCGACTGCATACGCGGCTGCCGATTGTCATTCCGCAACGGGTGAACGCTGAGATGTTGGATTGGTTGACCGGTTCACGATTGACGCCCGTTGTGGTGGTGCATGTGAATCATCCGGCTGAAATTGATGCTGCTGTGCAGGCGACACTGGCAAAGTTGACTGCTGCTGGTGTTCCGCTGCTCAATCAGGCCGTGCTGTTGCGGGGCGTAAACGATGACGTCGAAGTGCTGGCCGAACTGAGCGAGCGATTGATCGACTTGCGTGTGTTGCCGTATTACTTGCACCAGCTAGATCGCGTGGAAGGGGGCGGCCATTTCGAAGTGCCTATGGAACGGGGTCGGAAAATCATCAATGAATTGCAAGAGCGTTTGCCGGGTTATGCAGTACCCCGCTACGTGCAGGAAATACCGGGGCGGAAACACAAAGTGGAATTGATATAGGATCAATTCTTGCATGGCCAATGTTTTTGTCACCGGTGCCAGCGGGTTTATCGGAACGCGCTTGGTGTGGGAGTTGGTTCAGCGCGGACATGTTGTTCATGCGCTAACCCGCAGTGGTAAATTGGATCCGCCGCCAGGTTTTTTGCCCGACGTACGGCCCGATTTTAGTCATCCCAACGTGCGGCTGCTTGTCGGAGATATTACGAATCCGGAAAGTCTGCGCCGCGCTATGGCCGGGTGTACCCAGGTGCATCATTTGGCCGGGTATGCCAAAAACTGGGCCCGCGACCCCAAAACGTTTTTTGATCTTAATGTCGAGGGCTTGAAAAATGTGTGCACGGTTGCGTTGGAACTTCGGATTGAGCGCATTGTTTGGACCTCGACCATGCTCACCTTTGGTCCGACGCGTCCTGACGAAATCGCAACTGAAGATACGATTCGAACCGTTCCTGAATTCACCCATTATGAAAAATCGAAAGCAGCAGGTGAACAACAGGCCGCGAGTTTTGTGAAAGACGGCCTCCCGCTCGTCATTGTCAACCCTGGACGAGTTTTTGGGCCAGGCTGTTTGAACGAAGGCAACTCGGTTTCGTTGATCATGGACATGTACGATCGGGGCCAGTTGTTATTTTCGCTTGGCGGCGGGCGCAACATTGGCAACTGGGTGCTGGTGGACGACGTGGTGCGCGGACTGATTTTGGCCATGGTGCGCGGACGCATCGGCGAAAAATATATTCTGGGAGGCGAAAACGTGACGCTGAAGCAGTTTTTCGGGTTGGTTGACCAAGTCAGCGGCAAACGACATTTTCAAATCACCATTCGCCGGCCTGGAGCAATGATCTATGCTTGGTTGTTGAAACAGCGGGCTCAGTGGTTCGGCGTGTATCCGCAAATTACGCCCGCCTGGGTGCGACTGTTCCTTGCTGACTGGGCGTATTCCTCCGCCAAGGCCGAGCGCGAATTGGGTTACACTGTAACTCCACTACCCCAGGCCGTGCGAACAACATACGACTGGTTGTTGCGACTTCGGTCTGAAAAATAAGTTGCGGATTTCACCGGTTCAAATTTCCGTTCATTAGCGATGACATCGATGCTTGGTCCAGTTCGCCAATTAGTGCACGAAATGCTGAGCGGCGATAACCGGCGGACCTCGGTCGTGGTGCTGACCAGTGCCGTGTGCCTGGCTGCCTGGCAGCTGACGGGCAACTACAATTTCTGGCTGCGGCACTCGTTGGGATCGCTATCGTTTGGCTACGAACCGACCATCGTCGCTGGAATTTATTCGCTGGCCACCACCGTTGTACTGTTGGGAATTGTGCCGGTGCTGGTCGTCAAGCTGGTGCTGCGAGAGCAGTTGACCGATTACGGAGTACAAGTAGGCAACTGGCGGTTCGGGGCGATTTGTTGTGCGCTGGTTGTGCCGCTGGTTGTAGTGATTGGATACGGCTCGGCTCAGTCGCCCGAGTTTCAGGCGATGTATCCGATCAATCCAGTGGCTCGGCAATCAGTCACCGCGCTCATTTGGCACTTGGTGGGCCAATTATTCTGGTACGCCGCGTGGGAGTTTCACTTTCGCGGGTTCTTGCAGCATGCGTTGCAGAAATCGAGCGGCGTGACGGTGGGCATTTGGATTCAAACACTGGCCAGCACGCTGGCCCATTTTGGCAGGCCGGACGCCGAAGTATTCGCTTCCATTATCGCCGGAGTGTTGTGGGGTGCCCTAGCCTGGCGCACACGCTCGATTTTGTCAGGCCTCTTCCAGCATTGGCTGCTGGGCGCGAGCTTGGACGTTTTTCTATTTCGCGGCGCAGCCTGATTTTCGTCTACAGTTGAAATGTCAGCTTAGAGTGCCGCGGTGCTTTCGTACGTCCGCTGGCCAGTGGTGCAACCTGCCTGCTGCAACGCGATTTGATACAGCTTTTGGCCGTAGGGCGTCGGATACTCGCCGGTGATGCAGGCCTGACATAGCTGGTCAGCATCGAAGCCTATGGCCCGGGCGATGGCTTCCACAGGCAAATAACGGAGCGAATCGGCCCCCAGCCGCTTGGCCATGGCTGCTTGCGCTTCCTCGGTCAATTCGCCATCTTTCAAGAATGGAGGGGCGAACAATTCGCCGATGGTTGACATGTCGATGCCGTAAAAACAGGGCGCGATAATCGGCGGGCACGCTACCCGAACGTGAATTTCGCGTGCGCCGCCCATTTCGCGCAGGCGATGGATCAAAACTTTCATGGTTGTGGAGCGGACGATGGAATCTTCCACCAAAATGACTCGTTTGCCTTCCAATACTTCGCGGAGCGGCGTGTACTTGGTTTCCGCTTTTTGCCGGCGATTGTTGTCGTTTTCGATAAAGGTGCGGCCTGTGTAGCGGTTGCGAATGAGACCTTCAACCGCTGGCACGCGCAGTTCGAAGGCCATGGCGTCGGCGGCGGCTTTGCTGGTATCGGGCACCGGAACTACGACGGTATCTTTGTCGATCGTGAGCGTTTCCAGTCGAGCCAGTTCTTCGCCCAAATGTTTGCGCGAAAGGTACACGCTGCGCTCGTCCATGGTGCTGGCAACATTGGCGAAATATATCCATTCGAAGAAGCAATGTGCTCGCCGCGGCTCACGGGCAAACGTGTGCAATTCAAATCGCTCCGGAGAAATGACGATCATTTGTCCGGGCAGCAGTGATTTAATGCTCTCGGCGGAAAATCCCAAATTCAACAGAGCCACGCTTTCGCTCGCTGCGGCAAACAGTAGACCATCCTTGGCGTAACAAAGTGGACGGATACCGAGTGGATCGCGCAACACGACCATTTCGCCGACCGCGTTCAAAAACACCAGGTTGTACGCGCCGTCGAACCGACGGGCCACGTTGCGAAATACATCAACCAAATCAGGCAGACCTTCGCCGGAAAGTTCGCGGCTGATTTCGTGCATGATGATTTCGGTATCATTCTCTCGGGCCAAGTGATTGTCGCCATCGGCCAGAAGCTTGGCTTGCAATTCGCGAAAGTTGGCCAGTTGCCCATTGAAACCGAAGCAGAACCATTTGTGTTTCTGTAGATGGTGCCGTTCGAACGGTTGGGCGTAATTCCGATCGTCTTCGCCGCAGGTGGCATAGCGGACGTGGCCGATGGCGGCCCGACCGGCGTACTGCTTCATCAAACTTTCATACTTTCCGCGGTGGCTCATGCGGAAAACTTCGCTGACGCTGCCCACCTCTTTATGCGTTTCCAGCAATTGCCGTCGATCTGGGTTATACGTGGTGATGCCGGCGGAAAGTTGGCCACGATTCTGGATATCCAATAGCATCCGCGGCATCAGACGCGAAACTTCCTCTGGACCTTGCACGGGGCACAGCGAACTGTGCAATGCGCCGGGCAGGTGGTAAACGGCTGCCAAACCGCACTCGTGATGCAATTGGCTCATGGTGGGCGCAAATCTTTAGGAGTGCATGGGTGGCCGCAGCTGTGCGGCGGAATTTGCACGTGCATTGTACGGGTGCGAACGTATTTGCTCAACAACATGTCTGATCGATGCGAAAACATGGCTCATTTTGCTAGACTTTCTGCGTTCGGTTGGGAACGGTATGTTATCGTGGCCTGTCAATCCTGAGGGACGCTTGAAGTTTGAACTCCTCCATGCCTGATATTCTTCGTCAAGAAATTGCTGCCGCGGCCACGACGTTGATCGTTAAAGTGGGCACAAGGGTGCTGACCACTGAAGACGGCCTATTGAATCAGGATCGAGTGACGGCTCTGGCGGAGGAGCTACATGAGGTGATGAAGCTGGGGCGAAAAGTGTGTGTGGTTAGCTCCGGTGCGGTGGGAGCCGGGATGGGACGGCTGGGTTTAAAACAGCGTCCGACCGATTTAGCGCGGTTACAGGCGGTTGCGGCAGTGGGCCAAACTGCGTTGGTTGAAGCGTACGACCGTTCGCTACGCGCGCATGGCCATCATGCGGCTCAGATTTTGCTGACCGCCGACGATTTGGACAATCGCGTTCGCTATTTAAACATTCGCAATACAATTCTGACGCTGATGGAATATGGGGCTGTGCCGATCATCAATGAAAATGACACCGTTAGTACCGAAGAGCTGCAAACCACTTTTGGCGACAACGACCGGTTGGCGGCGATGGTCACCAATTTGATCCGGGCACCGCTGTTGGTTTTGCTTTCCGACGTGGATGGTTTGTTTGATGGCGATCCTAGAGATGCAAGTTCTTCAGTCATTCCGACCGTGACGCATTTAGACGATGCCATTTGGGCGCTGGTGCGCGACCAAGCCACGGGCGTGAGCAAAGGCGGGATGGCAAGCAAATTGGAAGCCGCCCGATTGGCCACCACGGCCGGCGAAAATGTGATCATTGCCAGCGGTAAACAGCCGGGAAATTTACGCCGGATTCTGGCGGGTGAAACGGTCGGCACGCTGTTGGTTGCCCAAGGGCAAACGGTTGCTTCCTGGAAACGGTGGATTGGATTCACCGCTCAGCCGCGCGGCACCTTGGTGGTTGACGACGGAGCACGTACGGCGATTGAGCGGCAAGGTAGAAGTCTGTTAGCGATTGGCGTGGTGAGCGCCGACGGCGCCTTTCGCAAAGGGGATGTGGTCGCCATCCACGATAGAGCGGGTGTCGAGTTTGCTCGAGGATTGTCGAATTATTCGGCCGCCGATGTGGAACGGATTAAGAAATTGAAAACCGAACAAATCGCTACGGCGCTGGGGCATTGCCCGTATGACGAAGTGATTCATCGCGATAATATGGCCGTGACCTCCACTCATCCGGAAGGTGGGAAGCGGAAGGCGGAAAAATGAGGTCCCATTTTCTTTTCAGTTCTGCAGCGCGAGTTTTGAGCGGCAGCTTTGGACTGCGTTGGTTGACTATTTAGGAGCCACTTCGTGCTGGGCACGTTGCTCATCATTTTTATATTGATTGTCGTCAATGGCTTTTTCGTGGCCTCGGAAATTGCCATCATCGCGGCACGTAAAGGCCGGCTGGAGCAACTTGCCGACGAAGGAAGCCGCGGCGCCAAATTGGCACTGGAATTGGCCAGCGAGCCCAATCGTTATTTGCCCACGGTGCAACTGGGCATCACGCTGGTGAACACGTTTGTCGCCGTGTTTGGCGGCGAAGAATTAGTCAATCCGCTGGCCGAGTTGGTCGCCGAGATACCCCTCAACTTTATCGCCCATCATGCACACTCCATTTCGCTCGGTATTATCGTCGTGGGAATTACGTTTTTGGAGTTACTATTGGGCGAACTCGTTCCCAAGCAATTAGCCCTGCGGCAGGCAGAACTACTGGCTCGAACGGTAGCGCCGGTGCTGAACTGGTTGTCGATCGTAGGCCGGCCATTTGTGTGGCTGATGGGAATCGCCAGCGACGCGGTGCTGGTAATGCTCCGGGCGGGCAAACCATCGGCGGACGAGCCCAGTGTATCGTTGGTGGATATCGAGCACATGATCGAAACCGGCACACAGGAAGGCGTGCTGGAATCAGTGGAGCAGCGAGTGGCGCTGGAAGCGCTCCGGCTGGGTGAGCGCACCGTGCGCGACGTCATGCGGCCGCGGATCGATTTAGACGCCCTGGATGTGAATACGCCACCGGAGGAAGTCATTGGCTCGGTGGCCATGGCAGGATTTTCTCGCTTGCCGGTGTATGAAGGCGATCTGGATCACGTCATCGGCTTTGTGCACATCAAGGATTTATTTCGACAATTACATTTGGGTTGGGATATTGAACTGCGCAAGCTCTTGAAGCCGGCACTGTTTGTGCCGGAATCCATGCCGTTGGACCGGCTGCTGGAATTATTTCAAGAGCAGCACAATCAACTGGCGGTCGTGCTGGACGAATACGGCGGCACGGAAGGCATGGTTACGCTGGAAGA
>DASXPQ010000243.1:0-1941 GCA_036493575.1 Pirellulales bacterium | reverse complement strand
AAGACCAACGAATATATCGATCAGCACTGTGCCGTCGCCCGTTCGCTCGGCAAACCACTCGTGCTCGAAGAGTACGGCTTTCCTCGCGACGGCCACGCCTACACTTTGGACAGCTCCACCACTTTCCGCGACAAGTTCTACGACAACGTGTTCGCAACCATCGTGCGAAATCATGCGGATGGCGGCATCTTAGCCGGCTGCAACTTCTGGACATTTGGTGGCACCGGCCGTCCCTCGCCCGGCAAAACTTTTTGGGCCAAGGGTCAAGATCTGCTTGGCGATCCGCCGCAAGAAGAGCAGGGGCTCAATTCAGTCTTTGATGTCGACACTACCATCGGCATCATCGACAAGTACAATCGCGAACTCGGGGCAATCGGCAGCGGCGGCTAACCAGTTCGCGCGCGGCAACCACTACGTCACACGTGCTTATTCAAGACGCTGCCGGAAACTGTTCCCGCATTGGAAACATGCCCATTTGTGTATCACTGCGGCAGGGTTTCGAACGGAATCCTCCAATTTCCGCCAGGGCTCGGCCGGCGATTATCGTTCTCAACTCCTTGCCAAGATATGTGATCGGAATCGCACTTCGGGCATTTAATCTCGGTATGCACCTTACCCATGTTCCAGCCCTTTAATAAGGCGGATGGGCAAGGCAGTTAAAGAGGGCACCCGAAACAGGCACAGTCCCCAAGGGCGTGGCCATCCGAGGAAGAAGGATACCACGATTATATACGGAATGTACGGTACCGTACAGAACCTATCTATGCAGATCCGAGCAGCCGATCATATTCATCTTGGACGGTTCGATAACACTCGCACGCCGCCGCCTCGAGCCCCGCTCGGTCCGTAATTTGGATCGTGCCCCGTCTGGTGGTAATCAGTCCCTGTTCTTGCATGATATTAAGAGTCTCCGTGACGCTCGGCCGCCGCACGGCGAGCATAAACGCCAGAAATTCATGCGTCAGCGGCACTTCGTCTTTTCCCACCCGGTCGTGGGTCATTAGCAGCCAGCGACAACAACGTTTCACAATCGGATGTACGCCGTTGCAAGCGACTGATTGCGTCATTTGGGCCAAGAAGGCGTGATGATGTCGTAGCAGCAAATCGTATAACGTCCGATTGTTTCTGGCCTCCTGTTCAAGCACTCCGGCCACAATTCGCATTCCGTCCCCTGGAATTTGAGCTAGCAGTCGCGTTGGTGAAACGGAAGGCCCAATGAATGCGGTGAGACCAGCAGCACCTTCGTTGCCGATGGTTCCAACCTCAATCCCCGTGCCGTCGTTCAATATAGTGACGGCCGAAAGCACGCAATCGAATGGGAAATAAACAAAATCGACAGGTGCATGTGCTTCGTAAAGCACATGGTTCGACTCGAAACTGGCGCTTCTTAGATGCGGCAATAGCCGCTCATAGTCTTGCGGTTGCAGCCGACTTAAAAGCCGGTTGCGCACCCGCACCGCGGGATCATTGGTCATCGGTGGGCCTGAAGTCCTTTGGACCTTGGCTAGAAAGAACCACCGATGAGTTGAACGACCTACCGCCGTCCTGAAAACGCGGGTGATGGATCCTATGAGAAGGTAAAAAAGTAATTGGGTCTGTACGGTAACGGACAGAACGAACCTGGGAATTTGCGAATATGAAATTCCCCCCAACCTGGGAATTATCCGCTATTCTGCCACAAATGTACAGCAGAGCTCAGTTGCGGGGCATTTCGAATCGCTCGACACTTATGTCCGACCTTGCTTTTGTAGTCTCCAAAGCGATGGATCGTGATGGCATTGAATACACCATTAGTGTGTATCAATCCTACGCCGGTCTCGCCGCTTTTTGGGAATGCACGAAATGTGCAAACCAAGATGGTCCGTCAATGCCTGTTCTGGACCGTGATGACGCAATCGAAAAATGCAGAGTGTTAATCGAGCAGCACCACGCACAACATCA
>DASXPQ010000242.1:0-3724 GCA_036493575.1 Pirellulales bacterium | reverse complement strand
AACATATAAAACTTCACTTTCGGCTCGGTGCCAGAGGGGCGGACGGCGACATAGTTTCCGGTGGCGGTTAAATCGAGCATGACCATATCGCCGGGCGGGCCGGCGAATTTCTGCGGGGCGCTACCGGGGGTGAATTGTGTGAGCGAAAGAAAATCGCGCACGCGATTCACTTTGAAGCCTGCGAGTTGCAGCGGCGGTGCGGTGCGGAAGCGGGTCATTAGTTTTTGCATATCGTGCATGCCGGCGGCGCCGGGCATGGTGAGCGAAAATTGAGTTTCCGCGTGATAGCCGTACTGCCAGTACAAGGCGTCGAGTTTTTCGTGCAGGGTTTTTTTCTCGGCTTTGCAGACGGCGGCGAGTTCGGCGAGGAGCATGGAGGCGACGGCGGCATCTTTATCGCGGACGTGGGCGCCGACGAGGTAGCCATGCGATTCTTCGCAGCCGAAGACGAATTTGTCGGGACCGGCGAGATCGATTTCCTGGCCGATCCATTTGAAACCGACCTGTAAATCGCCATGGGTTTGGACATTGAAATGATCGGCGATGCGGCGGGCCATTTCGGTGGTGACGAGGGTTTTGACCACGTAATTCTGCGGCGAAAGCGTGCCGGCTTTTTTGCGGGCGGAGAGGACGTATTCAGCCAGGAGGGCGGCCAGTTGATTGCCGTTGAACGGTTTCCAGGGTGAGTTTGGTTGGGTGCTGATTGGGGCGGCAGCGCCTAGACGATCGCAATCTGGGTCGGTGGCGAGGATCAGATCGGCGCCGGTTTCACGGGCGCGGTCGATGATGATGTCGAAGACGGCGGGGTTTTCTGGGTTGGCGACGTGGCCGGGGACATTGGGGAAATCGCCGTCGAGTTGGGCATGCGGGGCGACTAGTTCAACTTCTTGGAAGCCGTCGGCGGCGAGGGCTGGCAGGACGGCAGAGGCGCCGACACCGTGGAGGGGTGAATAGATGATTTTTAAATTGCGCGGGCCAGGGAGCGCTTGTGCGTGCACGGCGGAGATGAACGCTTTGTCGACTTCTGCTTGGCAATAAACGATTTGGCCGGCGGCGAGGGCTTCGGCAAACGGGCGGCGGTGGATTTCGTCGACGTTCATGACGCACTGGATAATCGCTTTATCGTGCGGAGGCAGAACTTGGACGCCGCCTGCCCAATAGACCTTCACCGCGTTGTCGCTGGGCGGGTTGTGGCTGGCGGTGACCATGATGCCGCAGCTGGAATTGGTGTAGCGAACTGTAAAGGAAAGTTCCGGGGTGCTGCGGAAGCCATCGAGGAAAAAGACTTTGAAGCCGGCGGCGACCATGATTTCGGCACACAGCTCGGCGAAGTGGCGTGAATTGTGGCGGGTGTCGTAGGCGATGGCACAGGAGAGGGACGAGGGGCCGGTGACGTTCTTTTTAGTCCAGTCGCTCACATAATCGGCGACGCCTTGGGCGCTTTCGCCGATGGTGCGGTCGTTGATGGTGTTGGAGCCGATGGGGTACATTTTTCCGCGGCGACCGCCCGTGCCGAAGGGGATGACGGTCCAGAAGGCGTCGTCGAGCTCCTTCCACTTTCCGGCGGCGATTTGGGCGGCGACTTTGGCGGCGTTGTCAGCGTAGCGCGGCTCGGAGAGCCAGCGGCGGATCATGGCGGCGGAATCGGCGGTGAGTTTGCCCGAGGCGGCAGCTTCGTCGAGGGATTGAAGTGTGGATTTCAGATCAAACGCCATTGTGATGGATGGTTCTCGGTGAACGTGATCTTAGATCGAAAAACGGAGAAAACGGTGAAAAACGGTCGAAAACCGAGCTTAAAACGGCACCAAACGGTGGCTAAACGGTGCGGCGTAATTCGGCTGATCCGGGTGGGATAGCAACCGCGAATCGTCACGGGAATAATGGTCAGCCTACAGTTTACCGATCAACGTACGGTAAACCAGGGATAAATTAGGCCAACGAGCTCGAAGCTATGTCGGAGCCGATCATTAGCGTTTCCGGTTTACGCGGAATTGTGGGCGAGAGCCTGACGCCGCAAGTGGCTGTGCGCTATGCGGCGTCGTTTGCAGCGACGTTGCCGCCGGGGCCGATCGTGCTGACGTACGACGGGCGGGAAAGCGGGCCGATGTTTCTGGAAGCGCTGGGCAATGGACTGAGTCAATTGGGGCGTGAGGTTATTAGCGTTGGCGTGGCGGCGACGCCGACCACCGGAGTGTTAGTGAAGCAGACCAAGGCGGCGGGTGGGATACAGATTTCGGCTAGTCATAATCCGCCGCAATGGAATGGTTTGAAGTTGTTTTCAGGGGAAGGCAGGGTGATTCCTGCGGTGGCGGGCGAAAAGGTGATGGCTGAATATCGGGGAGCTGGATCGAACCCGAGTTCGCGGCATGTGATCGGAAACGTGAAGCGTGTGGCAGATTCGTGGAGCCGGCATGTGGAACTGGTTTTGGCGACGGTTGATGTAGCGCAGATTGGCAAGCGCACTTTTAAAGCTTTGCTCAGTTCCAATCATGGGTCGGGCAGCGTGGTCGGCCGACGGGTGCTGGAAAAGTTGGGATGCCAGGCGACGCTATTGGGCGGCGAGCCGGATGGACGATTTGCGCATCCGCCGGAGCCGACGGCGGAGAATTTGGCGAGCGTGTTGCCGAAGGTGGTGGAAAATAAGTGCGACATTGGATTTTGCCAGGATCCGGATGCGGATCGGTTGGCGGTGATCGACGAGAAGGGGCGATACATCGGCGAGGAATATACGCTGGCGATTTGTGTGGATCATGTATTGCGGCAGAAACCGGGGCCGGTGGTGACGAACTGTTCGACGAGCCGGATGACGGAAGATTTGGCGAAAAAGTATGGCGTGCCGTTTTATCGATCAGCTGTTGGGGAAGCGAATGTGGTGGATGCGATGCTGAAGTACGGCGCGGTGCTGGGGGGCGAAGGAAATGGGGGAGTCATCGATCCGCGGGTGGTGTTGGTGCGCGATAGTTTTACGGCGATGGCCTTGATTCTTGACGCGATGGCTGCGCGGAACTTACCGGTGAGTGCGCTAGCCGATGAGTTGCCACGCTATGAAATTTGCAAAACCAAGATTTCGCTGTCGAAAGAGAAGCTGAACGCAGGGCTGGCGGCGATTGAAAAGCACTTTCGCGATGCGCGGGCTGACCGGTTGGATGGGTTGCGGTTGGATTGGACGGATAAGTGGTTGCTCGTGCGCGGCAGCAATACGGAGCCGGTGGTTCGAGCAATTGCCGAAGCGCCGACGATGGCAGAGGCGGAACGGTTATGCCGGGAAGCAACCACGGCACTAGAAGGCACGTAGGACGGATATGTCGAGTACTTTGCCCAAGCCCGAGATGGCGACGAAAAAATCGGACGGAGCGCCGCTGCTGGAGGTGCGCGACCTCTCAGTCTATTTCCCTTTCAGCCGCGGACCGCTATTGCGGCGGGAGCATGGTTTTGTGCGGGCGGTTGACGGGGTGAGCTTTAGTGTGCAGGCCGGGGAGACGCTGGGGTTGGTTGGTGAATCGGGATGCGGCAAATCGACGGCGGCGCGGGCCATTTTGAATTTGTTGCGGGCCAGCGGATCGCCGGTGGAGATCCGTGGTCAGGTATTGTGGGAGGGGCAGCGGATCGACGGACTGAGCGACGCGCAGATGCGGCCGTATCGGCGGCAGATGCAGATGATTTTTCAGGATCCGTTTGCGTCGCTGAATCCGCGGATGACGGTGGGGGCGATTGTGGCTGAGCC
>DASXPQ010000241.1:0-3072 GCA_036493575.1 Pirellulales bacterium | reverse complement strand
CTCGGTAAACACCGGCAAATAGCTGGCCGTTAGCGCCCCTTCACCAAATAGCGCCCGAAATAAATTCGGAATTCGGAACGCCATCAGCAGCGCATCCAAAACTCCCCCCGCCGCCAGACCGAACAGTGCCGCCGTCGCCGTATCGCGCACCAATCCCAACACCCGGCTCGTCAAAGTGCCGGCGCTTGTGATGACCGTGCCGCTCAGCAAAGGATGATGTTCGCCGTTCGCCATGCCGCACGATGGTAAAGGCCAAACGCCCAACACGGAAGCCGAAATTGCCGGCGCGCAATCCCTCGGCCATAAACCCACTTGTGAAATCACGCTCCACGGTTTACGTTCAACGGCCGCTAGATAAAATGATGATCGCCGCTCTACGTGCCTCTTGCGAATGGATTCCCAGCCATGGCCAATTTCTCAAAATTTCAGCAGAAAGTAATCAAAAACTACTACAACAACCAAGAAGCCATTCTGCTGCAACGCTTGGGCGAGCACGTCACGGAACTCTACCTGTCCGAAGGCAAAGCCCGCGCCAAACGCTGGAAAGATATCGCCAAAGTGTTAGAAAAACTGAAAGTGCCCCCCTCGCGAATCGACAACTTGCTCAAGAAGGACGATCCCGCGCTGCTGGCCAAACTGCTGGAAGAATTATTGGCGAAGCAAAAGTGACATTAGCGACAATCTCCACTACCATGCCCACCAATGCCGCCACTGCCGACCAACTCCGCTGGAAAAAAATCCCAGTGCTTGACGATGGCTTCGTCTGCCTGGTCGACGTCATGGGCGACGACCAGGCCGTCGTCCAGGCGGCCCGCGTCAGCTACGGCGAAGGCACCCGCAAAGTTTCCGACGACCGTGGGCTCATCCGCTATCTGATGCGTCACCGCCACAGCACCCCGTTCGAAATGGCGGAGCTCAAATTCCTCGTCCGCGTCCCCATGGATTGCTGGCGCCAATGGATCCGCCATCGCACCGCTAACGTAAACGAATACAGCACACGTTACTCGCTCGCCATCGACGCCACGCAAACAACCACACCGTTGCAATGGCGTACTCAGGCTTCCGGCAATCGTCAAGGCAGCGGCGAAACATTAAATCAACAAGTCGGCACGCAGCTCACGACCTCCGAGACCGAATTCCAGTCGCAGGCTCGCAAACTTTACGAAGATCGCATCGCCGCCGGCGTCGCCCGCGAACAAGCCCGTAAAGACCTGCCTCTGTCCACCTACACCGAAGCCTACTGGAAAATCGATCTACACAATCTGCTCCACTTCCTCGCCCTGCGAATGGACGCGCACGCCCAGGAAGAAATCCGCGCGTACGCCACCGCCATCGGCCAGGAAATCCTGCAACCGTTGTTTCCGCTCGTCTGGGAGGCTTTTGTCGATTACCGTCTAGAGGCGACTTACCTTACGCGCCTCGACCGTGAACTGATTTCCCGCTTGATGGACCGTCTGGCCTCCGCCGGCCGTGCCCGCGGTTCCGCCGAAGATTTCCTCGCCGTTCAAGATTCCACCTGGGTCGGCCTGAACCGCTGCCGCGAACGCGATGAATGCCAGGAAAAACTAACCGCGCTTGGGCTCCTAGAAAACCGCGCCTAAATCCGCGGCCATACCCATGTCTCCCACCGACGAACTTTTAGCTCTGAACAAACGCCTGCTCGACTGCATCACCGCCGGCGATTGGAAAACCTACGAAGAGCTCTGCCATCCAAACATCACCTGCTTCGAGCCCGAAGCCCATGGGCACCTGGTCCACGGCATGGCCTTCCATCGCTACTACTTCGACCTGCCCGGCGGCGGCGGTCCGCGTCACACCACCATGGTCGCTCCGCTAGTCCAGTTCTGCGGTAACGATGTTGCCGTTGTGGCCTACGTGCGGCTTACGCAAAAACTCGGCCCCGACGGTAATCCCACGACCACCGCCATGCAAGAAACGCGCATCTGGCACCGCGAAGCCGGCCGCTGGCGGCACATCCACTTCCACCGCTCAGCGGCGGAATAGTGAACTAAAGTGCGGCAACACAGGCTTCGTCCGCTGACAACAAGCTGTCATTTGTGCAGCTCGCCAACCCCCGCACTCGTTCCTCTTGTTGAATCCGTTGGTGCACTTCATCCCGATGAATTAGTACGTGCGGCGGCGCCGTCACGCCAATCTGCACCCGCCCATGCCCGACATTCATGATGCTGATCACAATATCCTGGGCAATAACGATCGACTGTCCCTGTTTTCGTGATAGAACAAGCATCGAGAGACTCCTTTCGATCTGGAAGAGACGTAAAGCCGTGGTCGATCTACCGCCGCAATGCTAGCGAAAATCCATGAGCCCCCTGTTAAAATTGGTTTAGTATTTCGCTATTTGCTAGCAATCAGTAAATCGACACCACGGTCCCCCGCCAGGTTCATTTCGTTGCATGAATTCCTCTCGATCGATTTGCTTGGTCCGCCGTTTCTTCGGCTTTGCCGCAGCGCTGCTGGCAGCCGGCTGCGAAATCAAAGTTGATCCGCCAGCAGAGAAACCGCCGCCAGTCATCCGCGTCCCAGAAGCTCAAGCTGCAATCATCAGCAAAGGCGAGGAGTCAAAACAACAGGCTGCGGCCCAGAAATCGCCCGACCGCTTGCCGACACAGCCCGATCGCCGACGAAAGGATTCGCGGTTACCCGCCAAAGATTTGTCTGACGACGATCTCGCCGAAGCAAAATTCAAATTCAACGTCCATCAGGCGGTCGATCGCATCGGCGCCGAAATCCGCGACGCTCTTTCCCTGCGAAAAACACTCGTAGTTTTGCTCGTGGAGCAAACCGATAAATCCAGCTCCTTGTCCGACCGGATCGCTCAACAAATAGCTCCCCTCGCGCGTAACTTGAATGCCGACTACCCAGGCCGTTTCCAAATGGCCATCATTGGCTACGCCCGCGACCCCAATCTCCTCACCCGCACGCCCACCAGCGATTCCGACCAACTCGATGAGGCCCTTGCCGCCTCCAAACAAACCAACGGCGACAAAGCCAACGTTTTCACCGCCTTGAACTTCGCAATCGAAAAATTCCTCCCCTTCCGCCACCGTGGCT
>DASXPQ010000240.1:0-8501 GCA_036493575.1 Pirellulales bacterium | reverse complement strand
TACGATGCTGCGACGCAAAAGGTGACGCTGTTCAATCCGTGGGGGATCAATAACGGGAGCGCGTTTCCGGGGCTGATAACGATTGAGTGGAGCGATGTGGTGCGCAGCTTCGTCGAGTGGGAGACCAGCGCTGTCTAAGTCGAGCGCTGGGTGGCGGTGCTTTATAGGCGGGCGGCGGGCACTGGCCCGCCCGCTAGAACCACACAGCCAACGTAACCCGCTACTCTGAAAAGCGCTGGGGGAAAGTGAGGAATTATTTACCGGCCGGAGGTTTCTCCTCGCGGTCACGCGCCCGTACCCAATCATCTCCGTCTCGCGCCCACGCTTTTCCCTCGAACATATCGAGAAGGTATTGGCCGTGGACTTCTATGACTTTATAGCGGTCAAGGCGATTGTGATCAATCCACCACCCAACAGCCATCGCGACCACTAGGACGAGCCAGAACAAGTCGCGGATTGTAAAGCGGAATCTCATGCCAGGCATTGTAGCAAGGGCGATAGTATCCGCGCTACCTAGAATTGATGAACAAAAGAAAGATATGTATGAAGCACATCACAATGCCGATCCACACTCCAAAAGCAACGCCGGCAAATGTAATCCAACTGGGACTCCAAAACGGTATGAGCACCGCTTCACCAATGATGATCCAAGCACCGAAGAGCAGGTAATAGTTCGTGCTTGAACTTTGGAATTGAAACAATAAACCCGCGAATCCGGCGGCAAGCAGACCCACCATCAGCAACAATGCTTTAAGAGAAAACCGCGGCATCCCCCCATCATACCCGATCCGATTAGGGCGCAAAGAAAATGGTTGGAGTTATTCGCTGGGAACTATAAAAGGGACGTTGGCGGCCTTCGTTTGTTGTTCAAGCCAAAACGATTTTTCATGCTCGAACGCTTTCTGCGCATCGTCATTGGCAATTGTGGTTAGTCCCTCGGGTCCGGAATTGAGATGAAGGGCCTTGATGAGTTTTCCATCCGCCGATGTTTGATAGTAGTACTTGCCATTGTTTGACCTACTGACAATGAAAAGTATGTCGATGTGCCCGGAAGCGCGACGCTTAACAAAAGTGCCGGCATGGGATCCGTCATCGCGCTTAATGTTCATCATGTAAAAAAGCAGATCATCTGTTGCGGTGGGCATGCCAAAGGATTCGGCAAATTTTTTTGGGAGGGGATCGGGATTACTGTGGAACATGACCCACTCGGCAAAGTCGGTTAATTGCTCTTTCGGCTTGGATTCTGCGGCAGATTGTGCCGAGGCGACGTTAGCACCACTAAGATGCGCGAGTACGCAGCTGAGCGACAACCAAAGCAAATGGCGGATAGTGAAGCGTAGTTTCATACCAGGCATTATAGCACGGGCGGGCTCAGGCTAAGAATTCTGCCTGGCACGGGCGTTCCTGTCGGCTCGACCCAGCGAATTGCCGTCTAGTAAAAAGCAGCCGCTGATAAGATCCAGCGGCTGCTAAGTTAGTAGATGGAAGGCCTGCATTAAATGCTGATCGGCAGGATGCTGTTCACGTCGGCAAACACCGTATCGACCAGATCTGTAACGGTGCCGAAGAGTGAATTCACGCTTGGCAGGTTCGCATTCACGGCGGCTCCCACTTTCGCGTCGGCGCCGATTGAAACGCCGCCATTGGCGGCCGAGGCATTTACGCCAGCGGCTAGCTTCGTTCCCACCTCGGTTGTAATGCCAGCCAAGCTGATGCCGGCATGGGCATCGGCGTATGCGCTCAAGTTTGCCGCAGCGGCAACCGAGCCCAAACTTCCCAGCAATCCATTCAACAATCCGGCAGTCGGTACCGAGCGATCTTCGAGTTGCTCAAACGGCTTCACCAACATTTTTTCTCTGAACATAATCCACACTCCTCTCTAAATGATTGAGCGAAATTGTTCCGTCCTGGTCCGCAGCCATACATTCAGGCATTCTGCTGCACACTTTAGTGGACGATGCCCGTCGCTATGGCCAACTAATGTGGAGAGACACCATGCAACACGCGTTCCTCGCACGCCGCGCGGGGAACAATCATTCATTTTTTCAATTCTCGGCATTAGCCTAGCGAAGACTGTGAAGCTGGCACGTCTACGGCTGGTTGATGCTTGTCCAGGCTGCTCTTTCAGTCTGGAATAACAATGTTCCTGTCGAACGGCAGGCGCACAAATTGGCGGCTTTCAAAGCGCACCGAAATTCCGCAACACTGCGGCAATATTGCGCGAAACAAGCAATTGATAAAGATTCCTGGCCAGCAAGCTGGCTGGCGCCCGGCATGCCAGGATGATAGCAGTGAGAATTATCAGCGGCTGGGGACAGCCGCCGCTACATTTAACGGGCGGCGATGCATTTAATTGTCGCTAATCTGCGACAGAAGTTCTTGGGTGTAACAACGGCTGGCGGTTTTCGCTATTGAAGGTAGAAGATCGAAACTAACTCAAGAAAATCAGGGAAAGGTGCCGCCATGAACAGCCGTAAAACGAACAGTAGCCGCAAATTAAGCTTTCAGACGCTGGAGGATCGCTCGCTAATGACGGGCAATGTAAGCGTTTCGGTCCAGAACCATGCGCTGGTGGTTAACGGCGATAATCAAGACAACGCCATTGAAATTCAGCAGGTCGGCAACGGCCAGTTCAAGGTGTTGGCGACCGATGGCGCTACGAAAATTAACGGTCAATCGACGCCGCAAACGTTTTCGGGCATTACCGGCGATTTCAAGATTAACCTGAACGGGGGCACCGACGTACTGAGCATTGATAATTTCGCCAAATTGGTACCCCAGATGATATTGCCGGGGAATTTGAAGGTTGACTTGGGCTCGGGAAACGACGTGATGTATTTAGACGATTTGAGTGTGCAAGGGGGCGTGACCATCAATGGCGGATCGGGGGGCAAGGTCCTGGACTTCAGCACGTCGCACATTGGAAATCCGACGTTCAATGCGGGACAGAATGACCTGAATATCAACCTGAGCGGGGGCAGCAACATGGTGGAGATGTCGTACATCACCGTGGAGCGGGACCTGACGATTAAGTCGAACGTCAATAATTCCAACAAGTCTTTTATGCTGCTGTCGGGCGGAACGGTGGGGCGCAATACGTTGCTGCAGACCGGGAAAGGAGACGACAGCTTTAGCACCAATGAATACTACTTTGGAAAGAAGCTGCAGATTCAGACCAGCGATGGGAACGACAAAGTGGTGCTGGGAGGCTACGACACGAACTACATTGGCACGATTTACTCGCCGATGACGGTGAGTGCCGATGAGGTGTACGTCGACTTGGGCAAGGGGAACGACATTTTAGCTATCGGGGGCAAAGGAAGTGTGATTGGGGGCGGAGTTAGCACCCCCAGCGCCACGTACTTGGGCGGAGACGGTGTGGACCAGGTTGTTAACGGCAGCGCGGTGGACCTGTTCGGCAATTTCAGCGGGTTTGAGACGATGCCGCACGTGGCTTCCACGAAAGTGACGGGCAAACAGAAGGTTAGCCTGGCCAAGATTTAAGGTACGGACGGCCAAAATGGGGGCTAAAGCTCTGCGACTAATACATAAGTCCTTATTGGCTCGGTGGTTTAAGTGCTCGGCCACCAGGGAGCATAGCGCAATGTAACAAGATTCACCGGTTTTCGCTTAACTAAGTGGAAGATGAGACAACCAGCAAACCACTTAGGGAAAACAGGTGACGCCATGACCAGCCGCAAGACGAATCAAAGCCGCAAGTTGAGTTTCCAAAGCCTTGAAGATCGCTGCCTGATGGCCGGTAACGTTACCGCCGCCATGAGCAACCATTCGCTGACGCTGACGGGGGACAACTTGGACAACGAGATTCGGATCACTCAGGTGGCCGCGAATCAGTTCAAGATCGACAGCGTGAGCGGTCTGACCACGGTCAATTTCAAAGACAGCCAGATATTTACAGTGACTGGGAATATCAGCGTGAACTTCAAGGCTGGGAACGACAATCTGCGGGTCATCGGAACGCCGAGCAATTATACGAATTTGCCAGGAAGCCTGAACATTGTTTTGGGCGACGGCAACAACCAGCTCCAAATGTACAACGCGTCCGTGGGAGGCAATCTGTCGGTTTCCACGGGTACCGGACAAAACGACCTTTACGTTAGCAACATGAGCATCGGCAGCTCTACGATTAACAGCGGCAATAACGATGCGAGGTTTAATCTGGGGCTGGGCATTAATACCCTGGCCCTAAACTACATGCAGGCCGAGCGTGACCTGTTGATCAATCAGCAAAGCGGCTCGTTAAAGGCGACTTTGATTGGCGGCAACGTCGGCCGAAACGCTTCGATCCAAACCGGCAACGGAAACGACAGTGTTCAAATCAACGAATATTACTTTGCCAAGCAATTGAATATCCAAACCGGCGCCGGCGACGATCAGGTTATGTTAGGAGAAAACACGGCCAGCACTGGCAAGCCGAGTTCGAAAATGGGAATTCACGCCGACAGCGTGTTCGCCGACTTGGGCGCGGGCAACGACACCCTGCGGGTCTATAACGCCGGGCCCGTTAACTACAACGGGAACACTGGCACCGATAACCTGTTCCATGACGATGGTCAGAATTATGGCTCCGCTTATTACACGCAGGGATTTGAGTACGTGGACGGGGTGCTGCAAACCAGTGATGGCGGATTACACCATCAGCCGCACGTCGGTTTGAAGGTGTAGGAAGCAATTTTCGACGAGCGGTTTTCAAGAGGCCTCGGCGACCATAATTGGCATACTTACCGCTTAAGATCAGTGTTGCCAAGAACTCAATTCGACCACTATTCCATAGCCCGCACTAAGACGGCGCTGGCTTGGCCTTGGGGGGTGACGTTGAGATTCAAGAAGGACTGGCCAGGGCTGGTGCTGCCATTATTTGGGGCGGCGATGGCGATGGGGCAGTCGGGATCGGGCGTTTCGTAATTGAGAACGGGGAATAATTTGCCGTTGGTGAGCGCGAGCACGCTGGCGATGAGTTCGATCAGGCCACTGCCGGCACCAAGATTGCCGAAGTAGCTTTTGGCCGCGGTGACGGGGACTTTATCGGCGACGGCAGCGAACACATCGCGGATGGCCTTGGCTTCTTCAATATCGCAACTGCGGGTGCTGAGGCCGTGAGCGTGAATGTGGCCGACATCATCTGGCGACATATCGGCTCCGCGCAAGCAGTTCCGCATGACGTTGGCCAGAGCCACGTTTCGATTGGCAACGGAGTTTTTGTCGGCGACGTGAGATGAGCCGTGGCCGACGATTTCACCGTAAATGGTAGCGCCGCGAGCTTTGGCGGTGGCGAGCTCTTCGATGACGATAGCGCCAGCGCCTTCGCCGATGACCATGCCGGTGCGGTTTTTATCGAACGGGCGACTGGCTTTGGAAGGCTCGACGCCATTGCCGGCCAGTTCTTCGGTTTGGATGGCGTGGACGGTTTTCATCGGATGGACCCGAGTGCCGGTGGCGCCGACGACCATGGTATCGGAACTGCCGCGAAGGATGGTGCGGTAGGCTTCGCCAACGGCGAGGTTGGCGGCGGCTTCGCGGTGCGTGATGGAGTTGTTGGGGCCGCGCAGATCGTTGTAAATGGCCACATGGCTGGCAGGCATGTTGGGGAGATACTTCAGGAGCCAGAGCGGCGACAGTTGTGGCATGCCTTCGGTGGCCCAGCGGGTGTAATCGAAGGCACCATCCGGATTGCGGCAGCGGTTGATGCCGGCGCTGAATTCTTCGGGCATGGTGAGCATGTAATCGGCCCCGAACACACAGCCAGTGCGGTCGGGATCGTACTTGCCGGCACCGGCGACCAGAGCGGCATCGGCCAATGCCAATTGCGCGGCGGCGACGCCCATTTGGCACTCGCGGCACATGACTTTCAGGCCTTTGCGAATAGCCTTTTTTTGTTCCTTTTCCAGGGGGCCGAAGTTTTCGATATCGCCGGTGAATTCACGAGCTTCGGCGGCGACGTGAGTGGGGAGAAATTTGGAGGGGACAGCTTCCAAAGGGCCTACGCCGCTGCGACCGGAAGTTAGCGCTTCCCAAAGGGCTTCTTTGGAGCAGCCGACGGGGCTGATTAAGCCCATTCCGGTGATGACAACACGTCGTGCTGAAGCAGGCATTGAGCGAATTCCATCGGCGACGGGAGTCGCCTTCTACACGAAGAAGGAAAACTCGGCGGAAACTGACCCAACCAATATATCGTACCCAGTTTACCGCGGCAATCGCTTAGGGCGGCGGTGGTGGGGGATGGTGTTCTATCGCCGCGCGGGCACATTGGGTGGGAGGTTACGAGTAATGCTAGGCGGTTTGCCGCCGGCGCCGCGATTTTCCACGAACATGAGCAGATCGGCATGGTCGGACGGACTGACCAATGGGATTTTCATGCTGGTTGGCTCGGCAGGGGTGGGCGTGGGGACGATGCCAAAGCCAATGAGCAGGACCATATCGGTTGGCCAGTGGAATTTTTCCGCGAAGCGAATGCTGTTGACCTGCGGCACTTGAATTTCGGTGCGCTGCCGCGGAGCGGCAGGAGTGGGAACATCGAGCATGACGGAGGTCAGCTTTTCGACCTGGTCGATGTTGCACTTCACAACGGCGTCGATTGATTTGGCGTCGATCGACAAGAGCGGCTTGAATTCGACGGAAAAACCTTCATCGATTTGGGCCATGGCCGGTTGAAAGCCAGGCCAGGCTTCCGGCTTCAGGATGACTTCCTTGATGTACGGGCGGGGTCGGGAGGCGGCGATTATTGAGGACTGGCCATTTTGCACGATGAGATGTGGCGAGCTGTGTTCGCGGAAATCGGAGCGCTTTTGCAGTTCGGCGGTCATCATGGCGGCGTCCTCTTTCGACAAGAGCCACGCCTGTACCCCTTGGCTTTGCACGGGCACGGGCCGCAACACTTGCTGCATTTTGGACCGCCAGCTGGGGCTGCCGATGGTGATCATACGAATGCCGAAGGCTTGAGCTTCGGTTTGATTGTTTACGAAACGGTCGACAATTTCGGAGACGGAGTCCTGCATTTGCGGCGTGTGATAGACTCGGAGAGTGCGGCCATTGGCGCAGAGGATGCCGAGCGGATCGTTATGCCAGGCGTCGTAGCCGGTTTCGCGCAAAATCCAATCGACGATGGCCTGTTCGGGCCTGTTTGTGCTGGTGACGCGCAGGGTGTAGGGGGTGATGTCGTATTCGCGCCAGACCTGGCCGCCGTCGTTGGGGAGCGTGCCGGTGCCATTGGTAACTTTGGCGATTGATGCCCGCGGCGCCGTCGAGACCGGCTGCAAATTTCCGGCGGCAGTAGTCGTAGTGCCAGCTGCGGTTACTGCGGTGGAGGGCGGACGCCAACTGTTTGTCGGACCGCCGGATGCGGAGTCGACCAAAGGCGGCGGAGTGGCAGGAGCTTGGGCTAGTGCCAGACTGAGACTGCAAGTGGCTAGCGCGGCAAATAGTAACAGCGGTTTCCAGTGGCGAATCATGCTCCGACCTCCTTGCCAGCATCGATACAACGTTGATTAGCGCCCACGGTCCTGGAGAGCGTGACCCTCCGGTAATTGAAACGCTGGCGCAAAGAGGTCGGGAGAATAACGTTACTGGAAGGGCCCGACAAGAGCGAAGCGGGCTTGAGCCACGGTGCTGATGGACGCTAGCTAGGCTTTGCCGTTGCGATATTGGCCGACGGCCAGGCAGGCGTTGTGGCCGCCGAAGCCGAAGCTGTTGCTGATGGCGGCCTGGAGGCGGCGTTCGCGGGGCTGATTGGGGGTGTAGTCCAAGTCGCACTCTGGATCAGGGGTATCCAGATTGATGGTGGGCGGGACCATGCTGTCGCGCAGGGCCAGGATGCTGAAAATGAGTTCCACGCCACCGCTGGCGCCCAGCAAATGGCCGATTTGGCTTTTGGTACTGGAGATGCTGGTTTTTTTGGCCTGTTCGCCAAAGATACGTTTGATGGCGCGGGTTTCGGCCAGATCGCCCAGCGGGGTACTGGTGCCGTGGGCGTTGATGTAGCCGATGTCGGAGGGATTCAATTGGGCGTTGGTCAAGGCGCGTTCCATGGCTTTGGCGGCGCCGGTTCCTTGCTCGTCGGGCTGCGTGATGTGCCCGCCATCGGCGCTGGCGCCGTAGCCGAGGACTTCGGCCAAGATTTTTGCTCCGCGTTGGCGGGCGTGTTCTGCTTCTTCAAAAATGAGGATGCCGGCGCCTTCGCTGAGGACGAAGCCATCGCGATCTTTATCGAAAGGCCGACTGGCTTTTTGCGGCGCTTCGTTACGCTCTGAAAGGGCGCGCATGTTTTGAAAGCCGGCAATGCTCATGGGGGTGATGGCGGCTTCGGTGCCGCCGGTGATCATGACGTCGGCATCACCGCGCTGGATGGTGTGGAACGCATCTCCCATAGCGTTGGCGGCACTGGCGCAAGCGGTGGCCACGGCCGTGTTGGGTCCGCGGAGGCCATACACGATGGATAAATAACCGCTGGCGGCGTTGACCATCATTTTGGGCACGAGGAAGGC
>DASXPQ010000239.1:0-2674 GCA_036493575.1 Pirellulales bacterium | reverse complement strand
CTAAAGAAACCGAAACAGGTGAAACAAACGGCAAGCAGTGCGATGGCGACATAGCCCCGGCCGCCGTTGGCCTTGAGGCCTGGAACGCTTATCCAGCGTTGAAATGCTTCGACGGCGGCCAAAAAAACTAGCGACGCGATGATTGCAATCAGGATCATCAGGCCGGCGCTATACTGATTTTCGACCCATTTGAAATCGCGAAGCGGCAATGAAATGGCATAGGGCAAAGCCAAAATGCCGGCGAAGGCGCTTAATGTTTCAAAGACCTTCCGATACGGAATCGCATCGGAAGGGGGCTGATCGACCATAGTTACCACCTCGATAGGGAAAACTTGTCAACGGTACCACTGCTTGAGTATCACACAAACCCGGCAAGTCGCAACTACAGCAATCTGGACGCTCGGAAGTGCGTTTTTCGGGGACGCAGCGGAGACCACCATCAAGCCTACCCCCCGATCCAATAGCCGACAAGTTATGACCCTAAGCGGGCTGGCGATGTGCAGTCAGGATGTGGCAAAAAGCTTGCGGTTTGAGCTAAGATGGACTTTTTGAACTGCGTGATCCGTCGCTGCGATTCAATGCCGTAATGCCAAGTCGTGCATTCATTACCGGTTCGCTTATCATCGCAATCGGCCTCGGCCTGATTGCCGGAGCATATGTGACCGGGGCTGCTGAGCCCGATAGTAAGATGGCGCGTCATGAGGAGTCTGAGAATCCAAGACATGCGCTACTCGTCGGGTGCACAAAGTATTTCAATCACGAGGGGTGGCAATTGGAGGGCCCCGCAAATGACGTGCAATTGCTCCGCGAAGTGCTGACCAAGCATTTCGGCTTTGAATCCGCGAATATCACAACTTTAGTCGATGGAATCGACGACCAGCATAGTCCCACCAAGGCCAATATCCGGCGGGAATTCGAAAATCTGGCGGCGCGAGCGCACGACAGGGATCAAATTGTTGTGCTGCTGTCGGGGCATGGCAGCCAGCAACCAGAACAAGATTCGACGGCTCCGAGTGATCATAAATTGGACGGACTTGATGAAATTTTCTTGCCCGCGGATGCGGGCGAATGGGACGAAGGTCAGCATTCGGTGACGAATGTCATTCTAGACCACTAACTTCGCGATTGGATCGACCGCATTACAGAGAAAGGCGCGCACGTTTGGGTGATTGTCGACGCGTGTCACTCGGGGACCATGCTGCGCGGAAATGCCGCAGAAACCATCCGGCAAGTACCGCCAGAAGCGTTGCAAATTCCGCGTGAAGTTCTTGTTCGAGCTAAAGAGCGAGCGCGCCAGAAATCAGTTTCTGCCGCGGCATCGCCGGACGGATCGGAACAGAGCACGACCATCAAAATTGCGCCAAGGATGAAAAATCGCGTCGGTCTGTATGCTGCTCAAGCGAACGAACCTACTGTTGAATTAGCTTTGCCCGATGGTGCGGAAAACGCCGTGCCGCACGGTTTATTGACATATACGCTGTGCCAAATTCTCGTGCCGAAGGCAGACGAGGTTCATGCGCCGCTAACCTATTGTGAATTGGCACAGCGGATTCGGCAACAATATGTGTCGGCCGGCCGAATTGCCCCGACACCGCTGGTCGAAGGTGATGATTTGAACAATGAAGTTCTTGGTTTGACTCATTGGCCCGGTCGATCGCGAATTGTAATCGTAAAGGACGAGAACGGGCGATGGAACGTCAGTGCCGGTTCGCTATTGGGTTTGGGCCGAGGCAGCATTCTGGCTGTTTTTGCCTCCAACGATTCATCAGATCAGCCGCTTGGTTATGTCGAAGTCAAGCAGCCTGGAATGACGACTTCCGAAGTCACTCCTTGCGAATACGGTGGTCTCGCGAAGACCGAGCAGTTGCCAATTGGTGGGCGCTGTGAGTTGGCGTTTGTCGAATTTGATTCTCGGCCGTTGAAATTGGCAATCGAACCTTCGGCCTCATCAACGACGGATGCGAATCAAATCGAAATACTACAAAAATCGTTGGCTCCACTGGCAAGTCGGCAGGGTTCGTTGATTCAATTAGTAGCCGATCCGCAAAAAGCAGATTGGCGGTTGATCGTTGACGGGAGTCAATGTTATCTAGTTTCTCGAAGCGGAACGGTGCCTGAAAATGTCGACAAGTCTGCGAGTTCGAATGTCGGTGCATTCGGTCCCTTCGAAGTTGAGCCGGCGCATCTACTGCCCGTTCTGCAAGAGCGTCTTAGCCGCATCGCGCGCGCACAATCGCTGATTAACTTAGCGGAACAATCCGCGTTGGAATTAACAAAAAGCCAAGATGCGATCAGCGTCAAAGTCGAACTGTTGCGATACAAGGCTCGCGCCGACCGGTCTGGCGAAGTCGTCGATTTGGGTAAAGGGATTGAGCTACGATCGGGGGATCGAATTGCTTTTCGGCTGACCAACACAAGCCGGCATGCGGCCGTCTATCCGACGCTGCTTTACATCGATAGCAACTATGACATGACTCCCGTTTATCCGCGCGAAGGTGAATTGGTCGAAGCTTTGGGGCATGGTAAATCGCTAGCGACTGACGTGCTACGCGTGAATGCTAAGTCTTTTGGCCAGGAGCAGCTCGTGGCAATTGCGGTCAAGGGGAATGGCCCGCCAGCAGATTTTTCCTGTATTTCGCAAACGACTTTGGAACGTTCACGAGGGGAAACCGCG
>DASXPQ010000238.1:0-3104 GCA_036493575.1 Pirellulales bacterium | reverse complement strand
ATTCTTCACATTTCCACGGCCCTCGTGCAGGTGGCGAGTTGCATATTGTGCTGGTCGACAATGGCCGTAGCGAGATACTGGGTAGCGCTGAATTTCGCGGATCGCTAAAGTGCATTCGTTGCGGAGCATGTATGAACACGTGCCCGGTGTATCGCCGCAGTGGAGGACACAGCTACGAAAACACCGTGCCAGGGCCGATCGGTTCGATTTTGGCTCCCGCTCGCGATCCCGCGAAGTATTACACGCTCCCCTTTGCCTGCAGCTTATGCGGATCGTGTACCGATGTTTGCCCGGTGAAAATCGATATTCATCATCAATTGCTTACTTGGCGAAGGGAACTTGCGGTTCATGGAAATATTCCCTGGTCAAAACGATTAAGCATGAAACTTGCCGGCTTGGTGCTGCGAATAACCTGGATGTATCGACTACTCGGCTGGTTGGCGCGTCGCATTGTGCCGTGGCTACCGCGATTTCTGGTTTACAATCGCTTCAACGCGTGGGGTCGGCAACGGGATTTGCCGCCCTTACCACGAGAAAGCTTCCGCCGAGAATATCAGCAGCGGTGGGGAATAAAAGATCGAAACGTTGAATTGCCCGACGGTCGAAAACCCTGACGCCAAATCACGGGCCTACGTCATCATTGTTCCGACGCTTCAGCCATTGAACAGTTAAACTTGTCGACTCTTTGCGCAACATGAGCAATTCCGACCGAGCAAGTTCCAATGAGTCTGCGCGCAAAGAAATTCTCGCGGCCGTTGCTCGCCACCAGCCGCAGCCAACGGAGTTGCCCTCGCCGGAGCAAAACTGGATTACCTATCCTGATCGGATCGCGAAATTTGCTGATGTGCTCCTCTCCATCGGTGGTCAGTTTTTCCGCGTTTCCGGCCCCGCCGAAGCGGAAGCTCGACTGAAGCAGATTCCAGCCTACCGCACTGCAAAGCAAACGATCTCGTTGGTGCCTGGCATCGGGCAGTCCAATTTCAATTGGTCAAATGTCAACGACCCGCATGCGTTGGAGCCGGTCGACTTCGCCGTGATGGCCGGGGAATTTGCTGTCGCCGAGAATGCTGGCATTTGGGTAACCGACCGCCACGTAAAATGGCGAGCGCTTTATTTCATCGCACAACATTTGGCGCTCGTGATTTCCGCGAACCAGATCGTCGACAATATGCACCAGGCATACGATCGGTTGCAATTCCACGCGGCCGAATTCGGCACTTTTATTGCCGGCCCCTCGAAAACCGCCGATATTGAACAATCATTAGTCATCGGCGCCCATGGACCGCGTTCGCTTACCGTGTTTTGCGTCGGCTGAGGCGAAATCTACATTTTCGAGACGGTTTTGTCTTTGATTGAAATGACCCGGAAAGCCGACCAGTCGCCTTCGTGCTTGGTTTTGATCGTGGTCGGCACGGCCTGCACAATTTTCCACACACGCTGATGCAGCTCCGGGCTAATCAGCACTTCGCCCGCGCCGGCGCCATCACAAAAACGTGAGGTTCTGTTGACGGCATCGCCGATCACGGTGAACTCCATGCACGCATCGGATCCGATGAAGCCATGCAACACTTCTCCACAATGCACGCCAATGCCGATTTCGCAAACAACCTGACCGTGGGCTCGGCGGGCACTGTTTACGTGTTTAAGCGCTGACTGCATCGCAATGGCAGCCCGCACGGCCTTGGCATGTTGTTCGTCGTCGTGTTCGGGGCTGCCAAAGACCGCCAGAATGCCGTCGCCGACAAATTTATCAACCGTCCCATCATGCTGGAAAATGACTTCCACCAGGGCGGAGAAGTACGTGTTGAGCATGTCGACAATGTCTTCCGCTTCCATATTTGCGGTGGTTCGACTGAAGCCCCGGATATCGGAAGTAACAATGGTGACCTCCGAGTTTTCTCCTCCCAGCCGCAAACGACCTTGCCGCGCCCGATCCATCAATCGTCGGCGAATCGCCGGCGAAAAATTGGTTAAAAGCCGGTCGACCAGCTCGGCATTGCGGCGCAAATTATCGTGCAGTTCATGATTTGCCAGTGCCAGCGCGGTGTGTTGCGCGGCGGCGACCAGAAGTTCCAAATCGTCGTTATGGAACGCGCGGGAACCATTGCAATTGTCGACGCAGAACACGCCGAAGGCCTTTCCTTTCCACAGCAGGGGTGCGTACATTCCCGAGGCCATGCGATGCTCGATCTGGCTGACGCTTAAATCCTGATCTTTTTGCCAAATGAATCCGCCGCGGCAATTCAATGCATGTTCTGCCAACGTGGAACTGACCGCTGGTTGGCCATGCGGCAGATGAGCCTTCAGCAACAGTTGCCCCGTATTCAACTCTTTAATTAGCAGCGCGCCGCGCTCCGCGCCGGGTATGGCCGCAATAATCCGTTCCATGGCAAATTGCAAAAGCTCATCCAACGGAGCTTCCGTGCCAAATTGAAGGAGCAAACTGTACAGCAGCCTTTGGTGGCGTATTGCGGTCGAAGATGGCACCGGCGCGGTAACCATTACCAACGGATCGCCAGCCGGCAATAGAGGCGACAAGCTGACACTTAAGTCGGGAGCCGGATACGCAATCGTATATTCCAAAGCTTGTGCTTTGTCAACTTTGGCTTGTGCTCCGTCGACGGTGGCTGGTTTGGTTGCATTGTCCAGCGGCAGTTCTTCCATGCATAGCGTGGTATCACCGACGCGGAAACTGTTGCCCGCAGCCAGTGCCACGGGTCCCCGGCCTTTCGTTTCCTGGCCCTCAAGCTTTGTTCCCCAGCCGCTGTCCAAATCTTCAAGCCACCACTGATCGTCCTTATGAAGAATCTGGGCATGGGGCCGCGACACAGAATGATCGGGAGTAAGATCCAAATCAATCTTTACCCCCGGTTTAGGACGCCCCACGACAACGGTCGTCAGCGCAGTCTCAAAAATACTTTCGTTGCCTTGATACGTGTAACGAATTCGCATGAAACTGATAAGGAGAATTCAGATTTCTGGCACTTCGCCAATTGGCCAGTTGGCCGGCGTGTAAATTGAATCCGGTGGAATGCCCAGCGGAAGTTGAACCGGTATTTTGCCGTGCAAAAGCTCAAGCATTATACAATCGACTTGAGGTGGTC
>DASXPQ010000237.1:0-3579 GCA_036493575.1 Pirellulales bacterium | reverse complement strand
GCAACGCCGCTGTCGCAATCCAACCCGCTCGGCAAATCAACCGCCATAATTCGCACACCGCTGGAGTTCATGCACTCGATCGCTTCCGCATACGGCGACTTCGGCTCCCCCGTGGCCCCAGTCCCCAAAATCGCATCCACCAAATAGGCTGCGCCGGAAATCGCTTCGTTAAATCGGGCCATCTCCAGCGGCGCTGCAAAACTTTGAATCTCCAACCCAGCCTTCTGAATGATCAAAAAATTCGCCGCCGCGTCGCCGCTCAACTCCTGTGGATCACACAACAACAGCACTCTCACCGTCCACCCGCGCAAATCCAAGTGCCGCGCAATCACAAATCCATCGCCTCCGTTGTTCCCCTTCCCGCACACCACAACAATCCGCAGGGTCCACTGCGAATCTTTGCCGCCCCCATGGCCCGCCCATTGAGAACACAGCACATCCGTCGCCCCGCGTCCCGCATTTTCCATCAGCACCAGCCCGCTCATGCCGAACTCGGCAATCGCCCGCCGGTCCACCTCCCGCACCTGCTCTCGCGTCAGAATCAAAGTCATCGGCACACCCACTCCAATAAAAAAACCCCGGCGCTTTCGCCGGGGTTCAATATAATCTGCGTTTTCAATTAGTCGATAACGTGCCGATCGCTTACGGGAACAACGCCGCAAACGCACAATAGCCAACCGCACCCGTCATCACACCACGGCAGCTAAGCGGGAACGGATCGCAAATCCACGGGGCACAATCGCCTGGGCGGTAGTAACCCAAAGCGTAATCGCACTCGCACGGCGTCTGCACGCCCACATTGTACGGCAGCAACACCAAGTCTCCAAAGAAGTGCACAAAGCTTTGGGCATCTTCCAAGCCGCACGGACCCCACGAATGACCATATCGTTCCAAGCCCACCTCTTCAAAGTACAACGGCTTGTGACACAGCGCCGATGCCTTCCACGTATACGTCAAATGCGGCCAGCACCGTGGCTCGAACTGATCGGTGCTCAAACCGCACTCAAACGGCACCTGGTCACCCTTAGCATCCGCGCCCGGCGGCACAATGTCGATGCTCAATTTTTGCAGCTTCACCGCTTTAATATGATCGTATTCCTCTTTGCACGCTTCTTCCGGATTCCTTAGCGGCAACTTGTCCGGATTGGCGTTGGGAAACAAATCGGGCGCAGGCGCCGGTGGCTCCGGGAGTTGAACCTGGACCGTTTTCTTTGGCAACCCATGCCGCAGCGGCTCCGGCGGCGCTGTCAACTCGGCCGGATCTTGCGCTGTTTGCTCAATGCGCATCGGCGACGCAGCATTCTGATTCGGAGCCGCCATCCGATTCGGCACCGGCAGCGAATTAATCTCGTCCGGCGGCGTCATCGCCAACCGCCGCGACCGCACCGACGGCATGTTGTCGCCAAACGGATCGGTCAGCGCCAAATTCCCTTTGCTAGTTTTCCCAGTGCTCGATGTCGTTGAGCTCGATGTTGCAGTACTTTGTCCCGCCGCCAACCGCACCTTATTGCTTGCCGCCGTAGGATTATCGCAATTTCCGTCGATGCAGTGCGCCGTCACCACCGAATGCAACTTCTGCGGCGCCTTCTCGCATTCCTCGCCGCTGCATTGCTGAACGGCCTTGTCGGCATGAACTAGCTGCGTCTCACGATCGACCGACGCATAATCGGCCGCGTTGGCTTCCTTTTGTTTCGCTTCCGTCGGCGCTTTGTCCGCGGCACCAGCCGCATCATCGCGCTCCGGCCGCACCGGATGCCACGTCAATCGTGTCCCCGGCTGCGTTAATCCATCCTCGCCGCGGGCAATCGGCGTCATTTGGCCGGCAATCAAGCTAATCGCCGTGAGAAGGGCAGCGCCGCAGGCCAGCCGTGGCCGGCTATTCGTCTCCCAAATATTCCGCGCTGTAATTCGGTGCTTCCTGCGTAATGGCGATGTCATGTGGATGACTCTCCCGCACACTGGCGTGCGATACCTGTATGAATTGTGCTTCCTTGCGCAACTCTTCAATGTCGCGCGTGCCCAAATAACCCATTCCTGCTTTCAATCCGCCGACCAACTGATACACAAACGTGCTCAGCGGACCTTTGAACGGCACTCGCCCTTCCACGCCTTCAGGCACCAACTTATTGGCCACCTTCTGGCCCGGTTGCCGATACCGTTCGCTTGATCCCTTCACCATGGCGCCCAGCGAGCCCATGCCGCGGTACACCTTAAACGTCCGTCCCTGAAACAAAATCTGTTGGCCAGGACTCTCCGCCGTCCCTGCAAACAAACCGCCAATCATCACCACGCTCGCCCCGGCAGCCAGCGCCTTGGTAATGTCTCCGGAATACCGTATTCCGCCATCGGCGATAATGGGCACGCCCGCCGCTTCTGCCGCGGCAGCCGCATCCATAATTGCCGTAATCTGCGGCACACCCACGCCCGAAATCACTCGCGTGGTGCAAATCGATCCCGGCCCAATTCCCACTTTCACCGCGTCGGCACCGGCCGCAATCAAGTCTGCTGCACCTTGCTTGGTCGCCACGTTTCCGGCAACCACCTCTATCTCCCATCGCTTCTTGATGGTCTTCACCGTCTCAATCGCATTGGCCGAATGACCGTGTGCACTGTCGACCACCAGCACATCCACCGACTTGCTAATCAAACTCTCGGCCCGTTCAAAATCGTGCACACCAATCGCCGCTCCAACACGCAGCCGCCCCAGCTTGTCTTTGCAAGCATTCGGGAACCGCTTCTGCATGTCGATGTCTTTGATGGTAATCAGGCCCGTCAGCGTATAATCTTCGTCAACCAGTAGAAGTTTCTCGACCTTATTTGCCATCAAAATCTTCTCAGCTTCCGCAAGCGATACAGTCCCCTGTGCTGTCACCAAATTCTGCCGGGTCATAATCTCCGAAATCGGCGTATCGCTGCTCTCCAAAAACCGCAAATCGCGCCGTGTGATAATGCCAATCAACTTTTTGCTACCGGGCGTACTCGCCCCCATAGATGCTGTGCTGGCAGTGATAGGCACGCCCGAGATGTTCGCCTGATCCATCACCTCGCGCGCCTTAGCCACCGTTGCTGTCGGCGGCAGCGTGACCGGATCGAAAATGATCCCGTTGGCACTCCTCTTCACCTTGTCCACTTCTTCCGTCTGCCGCTCCAGCGACATGTTCTTGTGGATCACCCCCAGCCCACCTTCCTGGGCCAGCGCAATCGCCATGTCACTTTCCGTGACCGTATCCATGGGCGAACTAACCAGCGGAATATTCAACCGAATATTCCGCGTCAACCGCGTAGCAACATTCACTTCCGCCGGCACCACTTCACTATAGCGGGGCAGGAGAAGAACATCGTCGAAAGTGATAGCCTGTGCGACGAGTTTGGGCATGGTGGTTAGGGACGAGAGGTCAGGAGTTTGGAATCCTGCATTATCTTGATTTGGGCCTAATTTGGCAATGAGCGGGGGACGGCGAGATTTATGGCATCGGGCGTTGCAGTGATCGCTTGGGTGATGATTTCGCGATTGAGCGTATGGAGGTTTTTCGGCGGGTACGTTTGGTCGAGTTGTTTTGGGTGAGAGTGGTCTGCGGG
>DASXPQ010000236.1:0-3833 GCA_036493575.1 Pirellulales bacterium | reverse complement strand
CATGGCTGATTTCGAACAGCTTACCAAGCGTCAGAAATCGGTGTACGAGTTCATTCGCGATAAAATCCGCAACCGTGGCTATGGCCCCACGGTGCGCGAAATTGGCGAGCACTTCGACATCGCCTCGCCCAACGGCGTGATGTGCCATTTAAAGGCACTGGAGAAAAAAGGCCTGATTTCGCGGGAGCCCAATATGTCGCGGGCCATTCAATTGGAACACGACGATAAGGGTTTGCCTCTTTCCGGCCGGGTGGCAGCGGGCGTGATGCATGAAGCGATTGAACAAAACGAACGGCTCGATTTTGAGGCCGTATTCAACAATAAGCGCAATAATTTGTTCGCACTGAAGGTGAGCGGCGATTCGATGATCGATGCCCACATTGATGACGGCGACTTTGTCATCATCCGCCGCCAGCAAACCGCGCTGCCGGGTCAAATTGTCGTGGCACAAACTCCCGATGGGGAAGCGACGTTGAAGCGATTCTTTCCGGAAAAGAGCAAAAAACGCATTCGCTTGCAACCGGCCAACCCTGACATGAATCCCATCTACGTAAAAGATTGCCGCATTCTGGGCGTGGTGTCGGGCGTCGTGCGAAAAGTAGACTAGGCCAAATCGCTGCGCTTCACTTAATCGCTTTACACTTAAATCAATTCTGCAATCGGACGAGTGTCGTCCAAGAGCGGCGTGGTGCAGCCGTCGGCCATGCGTATGTTTGTCGCCGGGTCGATACCCAGGTGACGATAAATAGTGGCTAGCACATTTTGTGCAGTGTAGATCTGGGTGTGTGCGCGATCGCGTTCACCAATCGGACCAGTGTCGCCGATCACTCGCCCCATCTTCAATCCACCGCCGGCAAACAACACACTACCGGATGGCGCCCAGTGATTCCGTCCACCATGCTGGTTAATCCACGGAGTGCGACCAAATTCGCCGCACACTACAAGCAGCCGATCCTTGTCCAGGCCCTGGTGGTAAATATCCGAAATCAGGTTGTAAATGGCTTGATCGTAGACCGGCAGTTTTTCGCGAAGCTCCTCAAAAATTGACAACTGTCGCCCAAGTACACGGCCATGGGTGTCCCAGTTGTCGTGGGGCATTGAGAGAGTTTGGAATTGAACGGCGCCGCTGTCTCTTAAAATGTCGACAATGCTGGGCCGCCGGCAATCCGCCGGATATCCTGTGGTAATTACTGTCGGACCATGTGTATCGATCATCTCCACGCCGTTGACGATGGCGAACTTATCGGCGATTTTTGCATGCAGCGGTAAGTGTTCGCAGACGTGCATTCCCGACACGTTGGTATTGATGGGCCGGAATTCGCCGCGAATTTCCGCAGGCGCACCGGGTTTCATGTCGTACATGTCCAATTGGCTTGGGCCGCCGGCGAGATAAACAAACAGCACCGATTTGTTTTGACGCACCGCAGCTGTCAGTAACGCACTGGTGGGAGATGCCAATGGTTGAATTGCTGCTTTCAGAGGGCGATGCAAAAATTGCGGCAGTGCCAAAGCTCCCAGGGTTGTTGCGCCGTTCTTGAGAAACTGACGGCGGCTGGCACCGCTACCATCGGAAGTTGACGACTCACCGCCGCTTTGCATTGGCATTGGCATTGGAGCGCTCCCTGTTCGATCGGCAAGCTGGGGCAAAAAGAGTCGCTCGCTTACGTTATAAGGGCGAGCAACCAATCTTTAGCAATCTAACCCTTGAATCGTAGAGCTGCAAGATATCGTCCAGTGCCGGTCAGATCGCTTTCAGGCAACAATCTGTCTTGCACTGCCTGTCGGAGGAACACGTAGAATGCATGGAGCAACGATTCGATCACGCCCTTGGAACAAATATGTACAGCCGATCGTACAAGGCGTTAGCATTTGCAGGCGAGTTGCTTTTGGCCGCTCTGTGGTCTGTAAGAGCACCGGCATTTGCTGATCCTGCTTTGCAAATATTTGATGTCACGTTGTCTGCCAAAGTGGCCACTGAACCACTGAACGGAAGACTGTTTGTGTTTGTGCAACCGGTGGATGGCCGGAGTCAAAGTTCCGATCATTTAACGGAACCGCGGCTGGGCCCGAATTGGTTTGCGGCGGAGCCGTTTTTTGGTCTGGACGTGCGTGATTTTGCTCCTGGCCAATCGCGCCTCATCGACGATCACGCCGATGGGTTTCCCGACAAGCTTTCGCATTTGCCGATGGGCCGCTACCGTGTTCAAGCGGTGTTCGATATTAATCCGGACGCGCAACAACCTGGCCGCGGAGCAGGAAATCTCTACAGCGCCGTCATGGTGATCGAACTCGATTCTGCCAAGCCAAGCAGCGTGCCGTTGCTCCTGGATCACATGGTGGAAGCCGAGCCGTGGCCGGAATCGCGATGGGTTAAATTGATTTCGTTCCGCAGCCAGTGGCTCAGCGCGTTTCATCACCGCGAGGTACTCGAACAATGCGCCGTCGTCTTGCCGCCTTCGTACTACGATCAGCCCCAGCGACGCTACCCGACGATCTACATGATTCCTGGTTTTGGCAGCACCCACCACGATGCATTGCAGTATGCCTCACAACCACCTCTGCCTGAAGATGGAGAAGAAGAATTTATTCGCGTGTTCCTCACCGGGGAATGTAAATGGGGGCACCATGTATTTGTCGACAGCGCCACCAACGGTCCTCGCGGCCAAGCATTAATTTGGGAACTGATTCCGGAGATTGATCGCAGCTTTCGCACGATCGCCAATCGGAACGGTCGGTTTTTGTACGGTCACAGCTCCGGCGGTTGGTCGGCGCTGTGGCTGATGATCAATTATCCAGATGTGTTTGGCGGAGTGTGGAGCACTTCGCCTGATCCGGTCGATTTCCGCGATTGGCAAGGAGTGAATTTGTATGCCGATCCTCCGGAAAACATGTACATCGATCAAAAGGGGAACCGCCGTCCGATTGCGCGGACCGGCGACCAACCAGTTCTTTGGTACGATTCGTTCACGCATATGGACGACGCGCTCAAGCGCGGCGGTCAGTTGCGTTCGTTCGAGGCGGTTTTCAGTCCTTTGGGTTCCAACGGAGAGCCGCGAAAATTATGGGAGCGGGCCAGCGGGCAAATTGATCCCGATGTTGCTCGCGCCTGGCAGTCGTACGATATTCGAATGCAAATTGAAAGTCACTGGAAGAAGCTACAGCCGCTGTTAGCAGGCCGGGTACATGTTACTGTGGGCGATCATGATACGTATTACTTGGATGGGGCCGTGCATAAGCTGGCTGAAGCTCTGGCCCAATTAGGCAGTGATGCCGAAGTAAAGTTTGTCGCCGGCCGGGGACATAGCGACTTACTGACGCCTGAGTTTTACCACGCGGTCCGACAACAGATGAGCGAATTATTTCGGCGCGAAGCGGCAACCAGTGAAAGATGAATGACCCCGACGGGACTCGAACCCGTGTTACCGGCGTGAAAGGCCGGTGTCCTAGACCGCTAGACGACGGGGCCAAATGGCACAGCCGACCAAAATTGCCAAGATTTTCAAAGTATGTCGTCGCCAGGGTTTGTAGTGGGAGTGCCACTACAAGTCAAGTGGACAGCGCACGGCTTGGACTGTAGGAAGCTTGACCGGTACGATCTGTCGTTACAATTTGCCGCCACCGGCAGGTGAGAAATGGCAAAGTAGCGATCGAGAGGACACAACAAAAATCACAAGAGGCCGCCGATATTAGTCGGCGGTAATGACGCAGGTGGACAAGCAGGAGTTCGCGTTAACTGCCGTTGGCGCTGCTCGGATCCGAGTCAGCACCGCCATTAGCAGAAGCACGGGTTTGTGCAGCCACGTCGTTGCGGCGGATAGCGTCATAGACCTCGC
>DASXPQ010000235.1:0-6405 GCA_036493575.1 Pirellulales bacterium | reverse complement strand
TTTCGGACCGAGACGGTGGAGCGGAGTGAAATCCGGCGACAAGATCGGGCTCGGCGTTCAAATACCACAGAACGGAGAGCAAGAAGAAGAACATCGAGAGAGTGTTTTTGAGTTGCGCGATCCAGGCGACGCTTTCGACATTTACTGGATGGATGGCGAATAAGAGGGCAGCCAGAAATGCACCGGGGACAGACAGTCGCCGCAAAATCGTCCAAACGAGGAGCGCGCTGGCAATTTGCAGAACCATGTTTGTGTCGTGATAGCCCGTGGGATTGTTGCCGAACAAATGCCACTGGAGCCAAAACATGGAATTAGTGACGGGCCAATAATCGACTGGCTCCCTGCTGAACCAGATGCGAATTAGTCCGTCGGGCGCCTTTACCAGTGGATTGTTGGTGATGAGCAAGGCGCCGTCCCAAAGGAAATCGCCGTGGCGACAGGGCCAGTAGACAAAGATGGTGGCCAATGCGATGGCGAAGATGCCGACTACAACGAGCCAGTGGGCCCATTTGGGCCCGGTAACGTTCGGCGGGTTGGAGGCCGGCGTTTCAGTTGTATTGGGTTTGGCCATGCGATCAGTGATTGTTTCTAGCTGGAGCGGCTTGTTGCTTGCCGTAGTCTGTGAGCCAAGCGTCGAGCTCCTCCGCCAGTTGTGTTTGACCGGTAGAGCGGGCCAGGTCCAATCCGGTTTTAGCAGCGGCGATAGCTTCCGTGGGACGATTCAATTCGGCATTGACCGTTGCTAGCCCGGAATAGGCTTCGGGCAAATTCGGATTTAGTTGTCGTGCATTTTCGTAATGCGCTAGAGATTCCTGAGGGTGGCCCAGGCTGTTCAAGATGCGGGCCATGTTTATTTCGGCCTCGACAAATCCGGGATGCAGTTGCGCCGCGATTTGGAGTTGGTTGAGGGATTCTTCGAGCTGTCCCTGACCAGCGAGCGTTTGAGCCAAATACCAATGAGCTTGAAATAGGTCGGGCTTGAGCTGGATGGCATGTTGCAAATGATCCATGGCTGAAGCGGTTTGGCCCTGCGAGGCCAAAACCGCGCCAAGGTTGGAGTGAGCTTCGGCAAGATTGGGATTGAGGGCAAGAGCCAATTGGTACTGCTGGATGGCGGCTTCGAGTTCGCCGTGTTTTGTCTGGGCCAAGCCGAGCGCATTATGTGCTTGGGCGTAATCGGGGTTCAATCGGAGTGCCTCCTGTGCGTGCCTTAGGGCGTCGTCGATGCGATCGATCTCCGCCTGATCGAGGCTCAGGTTGGTTTGGATTAACCAAGATGTAGGGTTCTTTTGAAGGGCTGCCTCGTACAGCGTGATGGAGTTGGCATAGAGGTGTGATTGTTGCCAGGTGAGCAGGCCCAAGACGGCAACCACGGCGGCGGCGCACATCGTCAGATATGTTTTAGCCGGGGCTGGCAATTTACTGTGCCAGTAGCTGCCGGCGGCGGCGATGAGGGCGACCACGCTGATTAGGGCAATGTACTGGTAATGGTCGGCGACGAGGGAGTGCCGCATGTAGCCGACGTCGACAAAGCCGAGCACGGGCAGCAGTGCCACGCAGAAGAGGAGCCATGCGAATAAGAGGTTGCGAGGCCAGTTTCTGCTCGGCGCATGGCTGCGCTTCCAAAGAAGGAGCGTGACGATTAGGGCGGCCGCCAGTGGCAGCCACCACAATGGACTGGCAGCATCGATATGCCATTGTGGGTAAACGAAGGACAAATCAGTGGGCAGGAGTGCTTTCGACAAATAGAACCAGATCACAGCGCCCGCACCGGCCAAACGCTGCGCAAAGGTAGCTGTGCGGATGGCAGTTTCTGAGCCGTGAGTTTGAAACCAGACATTGACGATGGTAAGAACGATGGCGACGGCAAAAAAAGGTGCGAGCTGCAAGGTATCGCGGCGGGTGATTTGGCCGGTTTGCCACCAGACGATCAGTAGAAGGACGAGGGGCAAGATTGCGACAGAGCCTTTGCTAAGCATTGCCAGGACAAATGCCAGCAGACTGAGCCAAACCCAGCGATTGGTTGAGCCGTGTGCCTTTAAAAACCAGAGGATTGAGATCAGGAAGAAAAATACGGCCAGTAACGTTTTTTGCTGGGCGATCCAGGCGATACTTTGTACGTTGACCGGGTGGGCCGCGAACAGCAAGGCGGCCAGGAACGCGCCGGGGATTGCCAGGCGCTTCAAGAGCAACCAAATCAGCGAGCAATTGGCGAGGTGCAGCAGGAGATTGACGACGTGATAACCGGTCGGACTCATTTGCCAGAGGCGCCACTGCAGCCAGAAGCTGGTGTTGGTTACGGGCCAGTAATCAACGGGTTCACGGGTCAACCAGATTCGGTATAGGCCGTTGGGGGCTTTCACGAGGGCGTTGTCGGTCAGCAGCAGGTCGTCGTCGAGCAGAAATCCGCCATGGATGGCCGGCCAATAAATCAGGAACACCACTGCGATGAGTAACGACAGACCGGCGAGGATACGCAGAGGTGAATTCTCAAGGCTGCAATCCGGCTTCGAGGATTCGCGGCTCCGGATAGGCTGTGCCAGTTGAGACATGGATTGCGACGACGGGCGTGATTGCTGGGCGTATCGAAAAGATGCTTCGGCGGACTACATTGGCCAAAGTTATTATGATGCAGGGGGCTGCCGTATCAAAGGATGCGTCTACGCTGGGAATCGTGCGATTCGAAGCTGGCAGATGTGGCGGAATAATTTTCTGGATGTCAGAACGGGATGATTTTAATGGCCGTTTGCAGTGCAATACTGTATACCAGGCGAGGATGCTGCTCGTGCGATCAAGCAAAGGCGCTGCTAAAGAAACATGGACTAGCTGTGCAAGAAATTGATATCGATGGCGATCCGCAGTTACATGAGCGATACAACGAGTGCGTGCCGGTGGTGTTCATCAATGAGCGAGAGCGGTTTCGGGGCCGAATTGATGAGCGGCTGCTGCTGCGGATTTTGCGCAGCGAGATGAAATGAGTCGATGCTGCCAGCTAACCCTCTTCCTGCAGATTCTTGATTGCTGCCAATAAGGCTTGTCGGATGCGGTGAAGTTGTTGCTCGTCTTCTACCTTTTGGCCACTGTGATCGGTGACGTAAAATACGTCGACGACCTGATCGAGATAGGTGCCGATTTTTGCCAGCGAGACCGATAATCCCTGTTCGAACAGCGTGCGCGAAATCGTGTATAAGAGGCCCATGCGGTCGGAGGCGAAAATGTCGACGATGGTAAAGCGGTCTGAAGTGCTATTGTCCAGTCGGATCTGAGTGGGCAGCACTTGGAGCGCTTCACTTTGCGACTGTTGGGAACTGCGCCATAAGCGGCGGAAGACGGGCGGTTGATTGGATAATAGTGATTCTTTCAGGCGACGCTCGATTTCGCTCATGCGCTCCGGCGACGGCTGGCCGGCAAAATCGGGGTCTTGCACATGGAAGCGGTCGAAAACTAATCCTTCGGCCAGCGTGTTGATATCGGCGGCAAGGATTTGCAGGCCGGCGCTGGTTAGTCCGCCGGTTAGCTTGTGGAATACGCCGGGGGCGATGTCTTCGTAAGTACCGATGGTGTATTCGACGGTTCTTGTTTCGGGCAGGTAACGGTGCCAGACGTCCACGCCGCCACGGCCGATGCGCCGTAGTCGGCGCAACTCGGCGACGATTTGTTCGGGGGCAGTATTCATCAGATACAACGAATGCAAGGCCTCGGTCTGCTGGATGAACCACTCCGCGGATTCATCGTGGGCGAAGAGTTGCTGGGTGGCAATTCGGCAATCGTCGGCGACCAGCGAGGGAGAATCGCCGGAAAGGTGGAGCAACGTGCGGACGTATAAATCGTTCAGCACTTCGCCTTTCCAGGAGTTGAGCACGCCTGGTCCGACGGCGGCTAAGTCGGCGCAGGTGAGAACGAATAGCAGGCGTAAGACTTCCGCTGAGCCGACATCGACGGCGAAGCGCACAATGAGTCGGTCGTCGCTGGTGTCGCGGCGAAAGGCCAGGTGCGCCATCACCAGATGTTTGTGAACGAGGAATTTGAGAGTTTCTGCTTCAAGCTCAGGCAAGCCGAGGCGGTGGGCGGTTTCGTCGGCGATGCGGAGGCCGACTTCACTGTGATCTTCCACATAGCCCTTGCCCAAGTCATGAATCAAGAGCGCCAGATGGAGGAGATGCTTGGGCTTGATGGAACGATAGACTTCGCCCCAGGGGGTTCGAGTGTCGGCGAATGACGTGGCGGCCTCGACGGCGCGGATACAGTGTTCGTCGACGGTAAATTTATGATATTCGTTGAATTGCAGCAACGAGCGGGCGTGCGCGAAGGAAGGGATCAAACGTTCCAGCACACCGAGAGCGTGCAAATTGCGCAGCACTTCGCCCAGCCGGGCCGGTTGTTCGAGAATTGATAAAAAGCGTTGAACCGATTCCGGCGTGACGACGTCGGGCAATTTTGGGGCAGCCCGATGCACCGCTTCCCAAGTGCCGTGAGCGATACGCTTGTTGTAAGAGTTTGCGAGATCGGCCAGGCGCAGAATTTCAGTTAGATTTCCTTGCAACTTTTCCAACCCGGCGGCGGTGGCGCTGATTCGCTTGGGACCGATGCGAAAATCGCCATCGACATTGCGGCTGAGCAAGGGAGACAACGCGTCGCTAAGCTTTGTCCAAGGCTGGGCACCTTCGATAAAGCGCGCAGCGACTTGTTGCACGGCGTGGGTGTTGCGAAAGTACTCGCGCATGAAAACTTCGACTTCCAGCAAGCCTTGAGCGGCGGTGGCGCCGAAGACGGTAGCCAGGCGAACCTGTTCGGTACGGCCGAGAACGTCTTGCTCTTTTTGTGCGTGAAAGTGCAGCTCATTGCGGACGCGGAGTAGAAATTCCAAAGCGCGGCGGAGCGATAATTCGTCTTCTTTCGATAGTTCGTCGATGAGCAAGAGGCCATTGGGCGTAGCCTCGCCGTAGCGGGCGAAGCCGACCCAACGCATCAATTGGATATCGCGCAAGCCGCCGGGAGAACGTTTGACGTTGGGTTCGAGCAGATAAACCGTTTCGCCGAAGCGCTCGCGCTCTTGGCGGCGAGAATCTTGAATATCGCGCACCAGGTGACGCCAATGGCGGCGGGCGCGCTGCTGAAATTTGGTTTGGAAGCGGGAAAAAAGAGTCTCGCTGCCGGTGAGCAAGCGCGATTCCACGAGTGACGTAAAAATTGTCGGGTCTTTGAGTCCGAGCTTGCACGCTTCTGAAATGGTGCGGACGCTCTGGCCGAGAATTAGTCCGGCGTCGTATAAATCGTGCAGTAGGCGTTTTGCCAAGGCCGAGACTTGCGGCCCGGCTTTGGGGGCATAGAGCAACATCAGGTCGACATCGGAATAGGGGGCCACGTCGCGGCGGCCGTAGCCGCCGTGGGCAACTAAAGCGACCTCGGTTCGCAACAGTGATTTATCGTCGGTTGCGAGATCGTCGAGTGCGGACTGATACAAATCGAGGACAACATGATCGAGCATGTCGGTCAGCCGCGCGCAGACCTGAATGCCGGGCGACCCGGCATCGTGTTGCTGCTTCAGTTTGGCGCGTTCCTGGGAGAGCCAATCCTTAGCGGCCAGGACGTTGGGACGAAGCAGCGGAGCGGCGGGCATAAGCAAGTGGGAAGTATGAAATGCGGAATGCGGAGTTTTGGAATCCTAGACTGCCACCGATCAATATACCCCGCGGTCGAGAGTCCGCCTTCCCCATTTACTGACCGTGATGGTTTAGACGGCATCGTCGCCGGTTTCTCCGGTGCGAATGCGCAAGGCAGTAACGAGATCGTAGACGAAGATTTTACCGTCGCCAATTTGGCCGGTTTGAGCGGCTTGCATAATAGTGCCCACGGTTTTTTGCAGCAAGTCGTCGGAGACGATGACTTCGACCTTAACTTTGGGAACAAAATCGACGGCGTATTCGGTGCCGCGGTACATTTCGACATGTCCTTTTTGGCGACCGAAGCCGCGTACTTCGGAGACAGTCATCCCCAAGACGCCTTGTTCGGTGAGCGCGGTTTTTACATCTTCAAGTTTGAAGTGCCGGATAATGGCTTCAATTTTTTTCATATCTCGAGTCAGGGAATTCTAAAATGCAGCGAGGTGAGATCATCGAACCAAGCGCCCCGAAAACGTGCCATCAACGTAACGAGGCGTGACGCTGGAGTAAAGATGGAACTGTTATGGGCCGGGTTTCATCCAGTGCACGTCGAGGTGTGCGGCGGATTGGTTGACGGCACGGGCCAGGACGAAGAGCAAATCGCTCAATCGATTTAGATAGATCACGAGTTCGGGTGGAAGCTGTTCTTGTTCACGATGAGCTAATGTCACGACACGACGTTCGGCGCGGCGGCACACTGTGCGCGCCAGATGCAGCCATGCGGCGCCGGGTGCGCCGCCGG
>DASXPQ010000234.1:0-6764 GCA_036493575.1 Pirellulales bacterium | reverse complement strand
GGCTTTTGGCGAATCTTCGGCTGAATTTTTGTCCAGTTGGACAGCCACGGCGGGATGGATTTCGTCAGCGGATTCGCTGAACCTGGGGGCATCGCCGCCAAACAGGTTGGGAAGTGGCTGGTTGGATTCGACTTCCGTGGTTTGGCTTTCGTCGGCGTCGCTAGCGGATTTTTTTCCGTGATGAGAGGCGGAGGCGTCTTTATTTTTATCGTTTTGGGCGAGGGTGCGATTTCGATCGTAGACGCGGCCACGTTCCGGGATGGCGTCGACTTCAAAGCGGGAGTCGAGAGCACCGCCGGCTTGCGCTTGCTGGAGTGCTTGGACGGCATCGGGATAATCGCCGCCGACTTCGACAATGCCGCGGATCACTTCGGCGACGGAGTTGGCGACCGTGCGACGCTGGTCGGAATGCTGCAGACTGAATCGGGCGATGCTAATTTGGCCGTCGGGCTGTGATTTAATGACGATTTGGTTGCCGGCCTCCAAGGTACAGGGCAACTTGAATTTTTGGTCTTCGCCAAACAGAACGATTTCCGGCCGGTAGCTGTGGGTCACGTGGATCATGGGTGGCCCGGCGCTGGGGACGACGTAGAGCCAGAATTTATCGCTGAGGTGCTCGCCGCGAAGTTGTGGATCGCGTTCGTTCATGGCCCATAAAGCGCGGAAGGCGCCATAGCGGGTTTCGGCACTGGAAACATCAAATAAATCGCGGAGGGCATCGGCGGCGTGGATATCGTTCAGGGCGCACAACGCCGTGAGGGCGTAGGCCCGGAAGGCGGGTTCGCTCTTTACTGTTTCGGCGAGGACGGGAACTGCGGAGGATTGATCGAGATAAGCGAGCGATTCGGCGGAGTAGAAGCGAACTTCGGCATCGGAAGATTCGACGCCTTTTTTCAGGATGCGGACGGCGTCGGGACCGATGGCTTCCAGCCGGAGGGCTGCCTGACTGCTGGTGACCGGATCGAGCAGTTGTCGTTCCAACAACTGCAGCCGCTCGAGTTGTTCCTGCTGGGATTCGAACAAGGCAACGCTGCGGACGACTTGCAGATAACGCCCGAGGTTGTATTTGTAGCGCGGGTGAATATCTAATTGGATGAAGGCATCGGTTTTGGGCGTGGCGACGCCCTGCTTTTCGCCGCGAACGTAAGTGTGAAAGCGGCGATTGATGACGTCGCCGATTTGCTTGCTCAAGAAAATGGATTTATCGCTATCGCGCAGGACCAGACCCAGCGGGCGTGATTTCAACGACACGCCGCCACCGAGAACAACTCCGCGAAGTTGAGAAACGGGGTCGTCGGAATCCGAAGGGACCGGATTCACCAGGACTGGTCCTTCGGCCATGGCCATGACTTGGCCGTGGTGAACCTGTCCGGCAATGACAGCCATTTCCTGCAGGCGCGTTTCCATCATCCAACCACCGCGCAGGCTGGAAGTTTCTGTTGGGGGCGGGACGCGGACTTCGATATCGAGTGGATCACCTTTGCGGACGCCCGGCGGCAAATAGGTGCGAGCCCAAGCCAAAGCATTGTTGGGTGACCCAAGGACCTTGTTCGGATTCACCACGTTATGCGCCTGCATGTCGGCGAGTAGTGCAGCGCGCTGCGGGCCCGGCGGCGGATCGCTGCCAGTGCCGGCGAGGCTGGTGATTAAGACCGGGCCTTCAACACGAATGTATGTGGTTCCGTAGGGTGCGGCGAAATCGCCCACAAGCTTGGTATCGGCATCGACACCCTCGTGGCCGGCTTCAGGACTTTGGGAGCGCGAATTCAACAGGGAGCCGGTGCAGCCGCAGAGCGCGATGAGCGCGGGGATGCAGCATGCGATCGCAAATCGATACAGTATTAATGGACGCTGTGAAGGCTTCATGCCTTGCGCGCTTTCAGAAACGAGATTTGACTGCGGTCCCAATTCTCAGCCGCGGGCCTTCCTGGCTCCGGTGAACAGCTGGTTGGAAAAGTCCTCTAACTACGATGTGTTGCCCGAACGGGCAGACTATTGGAGGGCGGGAGGATAGTTTTCCCGGCAGATGAGGTCAAGGCGAGTTGGAAGTTGAGCCGGAAACGGAAGATAAGAGAATTCGGGCAATGTAGAGCAAAGGAGTTTAGGTGCCAGCGGATGGGTTTTGAGCTTTGATTCTCCGTTGTTGCGTGGAGGCGGTGGCTTCAACCGATCCCCTAGCTGGCTATGATGTGGGAGAATTCTTCTCCTGAGGAGCTATCTGATGCGTTTACGATTACCGGTTACGAATTGTTGGCGGGCGGCTGCATGGACCTGTGGAACCCTGATTGTGCTGGGGAGCTTTACCTTTTCGGGTTTTCCCAACCGAGTGTGGGCGGCGCAGCCGAAGCCGTTGGAGATTGGGGCGGCGGCGCCGGATTTTGAGTTGCCGGGGGTGGATGGAAAGACGTATCGATTGGCGGATTTTAGCGGCGCCAAGGTTTTGGTGGTGCTGTTCACGTGCAACCATTGTCCGACGGCGCAGGCGTATGAGGAGCGGATTATTGCGCTTGATCGGGATTTCAAAGATCGTGGTGTGGCGCTGGTGGCGATTTGTCCGAACAGTCCGGAGGCGTTGCGGCTGGATGAACTTGGGTGGACGGATGTTGGTGATTCGCTGGAGGAGATGAAGATTCGAGCGAAGGACAAGAAGTTCGAGTTTCCGTATCTGTATGACGGTGAAACACAGAAAGTGAGTACGGCATATGGCGTGCTGGCGACGCCGCATGTATTTATTTTCGATGGCGATCGAAAACTGCGATATCAGGGGCGAATCGACAATTCGGATATTCATGAAGTGACATCGCAGGACGCGCGGAATGCGATTGAGGCGCTGTTGGCCGGGCGAAGCGTGCCGGTCGAGACGACACGAGTGTTTGGGTGTTCGACCAAGTGGACGGACAAACGGCAAACAGCGGCGGGCGCGATTAAGAAATGGGATGCCGAGCCGGTGGCGCTGGAAGCGATTGATTTGGAAGGGATCAAAAAGCTGGTGAAGAACGATTCGGGAAAATCTGACGGTGAGGCGAAACAAGGCAGTACGCCAGCGGGTAAAGATGACGGCAGTGGGCCGGGAAAGGCAAGTGATGATAAAGGAGCTGCTGCCGGCAAGTTGTTACTAGTGAATTTATGGGCGACGTGGTGCGGGCCGTGCGTTCAGGAGATGCCGGAATTGGTGACGATGAATCGGATGTATCGGCAGCGGGCATTTGAGTTTGTCACGATTAGTTTGGATGAGGCGGATGCGAAGGATCAGGCACAAAAGGCGCTGCAAGAGGCGCATGCGTCAGGGAAGAATTTTCTGTTTGCCGGCGAAGATAAGGATAAATTGGCTGAAGCGCTTGATCCGCAATGGCCAGGTCCGCTGCCGTATACGCTGCTGATTGCGCCGGGTGGGGAAATTGTGTATCGGCATAGCGGGCCGATTGATCCGCTGGAAGTGAAGAAAGCGATCGTCGATTACTTGGGGCGGACGTATGCGGGAAGAAAATGAAACGTGTGTGTTGATGGCGTAGTCCGATCGTTCACGGCGTGTGTGGTAGTCTTTATTGACAGCTGCGGACGCAGGCGTGGATAATGGCCGGCTTGCAAGGCTGTATCTCAAGTAAATGGGGGAGAATCTCATGCTATGTCACGGGACATGGAAGAACTTGGCATTTGCGCTGCTGCTGTTGACGATTGCATTGCAGTTCGGAGTCGCTGTGGCTCAAGAGCAGAATGCAACCGGTAGCAATCCCTATCTGGCGCCAGAGAAATACACGGCGACACAACTGAAGGCGCATATCGAAAAGATGCAGCGTGTGGCACCGGCTGCCCGGCAGGCTGGTTACGGCGAAGCCATGGTGAAGGCATCAGATCGAATTCTGGAAGGGAAGCCGACGGAAAGCTTGCGGGCGTTTGCCACAGTGAGCTTGATGGACGGCCTGCATGCTTGGGCCGACACGGACAAGAACGCCGCGGCTGATCAGCGCCTGGCCGCGGAAGCGAAAAAATATTTAAGCGACAGCGATAAGAAAGTTGCCGCGACGGCTGCGTTTTATGATTTGGAAGAACGGGTGTTGAAACCGGGTGACATTGCGCCGGGAGATGTGCCGAAGTTGCTGGATGAAGTGAAGTCGAACCTGACAGGCCGAACGCTGAATGCGGCGAAATATATGCGGATTGCGAACGGCACCAACACCTTGATCAATTATCTGGGAAGCGACGAAGAGGCGGAAAAACAATTCAAGCAGTTCGGCAGATTGTTTGAAGCGAGCAGCGATCCGGCGATGGCGCATCTTGGCACACAGATGAAAGTGGCGAAGCGGGATACAAAAGTAGTTGAGCAAAACAAGGCTGCAGAGAAAGGAAGTGAGAATGCAGTGGTTCCGACGGCGCCGAACAGCGAAGCGGCTGCTCCAGCAGCGCCGGCTAAGGAAACCGCGCAGCAATCGTTGGATCGAGTCGAATCGGGATTGGCATTGCTAATGGGTAGTGCGCATGATGCTGAATACGAGAGGGCCAAGGCGGCGTTTTTGGAGGAATTTCCAAACGATCCGTTGCGATGGCAGTGGAAATTGTTCGATGCTCGACGCGCTATGAATGGGACAAAGAAAAGTGAGCAGGGGAGCAAAACCGCCAAAGCCGCACTTGCCGAAGCGATAGCAGCGGAGGACGCGACGCCGCAGATTCGCGAAAAAGCCAGCGTGATGAATTTGCAACTGGATATTTTCAATCACGTGCCCGTTGATGAATTGGCAAAAACTTTCGCGGAGCACGCTAAAGCATTTCCGAGGTCGAAGGCGAACGGCGTGCTGGCTTTAACCATTGTGGAGATGGTAAGCCAAAGGCAAATTTCCGACGAAGCGCTTGGCCGGCTGCGCGATTTCAAAACTAAGAGCGGAGGATTGCTGGCTGCGATTGCAGCGGCACGGATTGATGAACTGGAAAAGTTGCTGGTGCTGAAGGCGACACCGCTGGAAATGAAGTTCACGGATGCCGCGGGTCATGAGTTCGATCTGACGTCGTATCGTGGGAAGGTAGTGCTGGTTGATTTTTGGGCGACGTGGTGCGGGCCCTGTGTGGCAGGCCTGCCGGAAGTGATTGAGCAATACAAAAAGTATCACGACAAGGGTTTGGAGATTGTGGGCATTTCATTCGATGAGGACAAACAAGCGCTGGAGCAGTTCGTCAAAGATAAAGACATGGGCTGGGTGCAGTTTTTTGACGGCAAGGGCTGGGGAAACGAATATGGGCAGAAATACGGCATTCATGCCATTCCGGTGATGTGGCTAATTGGGCGCGACGGGAAGATTGTTGATTTTGACGCGCGCGCCGGTTTGCCGCAGAAGATCGGCAAGTTGTTGAATACCACGACGGGCAACGGCGAGGCGGCACCTGCTGCGACGGCAAAGACGCCAGATAATTCTTGAGGCCGAATGAGAGTGGCTACAGGCACGGCGGCCACTCAAGCTGAGCGGGGTGCTATTGGGTGGTGAGCGATTTTAAGAAGGTACCGCACCCGATAATGATGGTGGACAAAACCAGGGTGGTGATGCCGACGGCGAGTAGCGTGCGGGCCTTTAAGCTGGCGACTTTCCACTCGTGGAAAATCCATCCCCACATGGTGCTGAAGATAATAATGCTGGCCATATGCAAGGTCCACGAGGCGAAGCCGTATTTACCCATTTGCGTTTCGCCCATGGTGTAAAAGAAGAATTGAAAATACCAAATCGTACCGGCGGCGGCGGAGAAAAAATAATTCCTGATTCGTGGAATTGAGGAATCCTCGGGAAGAGAACGCACATCGGAAGCGTTGTGGCTGTGCGAGGGATGCAGGTTGTCTGAATTTGTGCGGAGTTGAGCCGCAAAATATTCGTAGGCGGAGCGATTTTTGAAGTTCAGCAGTGCGCACCAACAGAAATTTGTGGTGAAGCCGCCGAGTAAGACGACAACCAGCTTGGGCAGGCCCGTCCAGAGGGCTGGTGTGCCGGCCAACGCCGAAGAGGCGTTCATGGGTTTGCCGGCAGTCAGCGCGAACGAGAAACACGCGCTCATAATACCGGAAAAGGTGGCGACGAGGATTCCTCTTCTGAAGTTGAATTCGGCGATGGCATCGGTTTTTTCGGCGTGGCCCATTTCGCGTTCCTTGGTGAGGCCTGCATAGGCGGCGATCAGAATTCCGACAAGGCAGACGAAGACGCCGAATAGGGTGATTTTTCCGGAGGCGGTGGCGGCGATTTGGGCGATGTTTTCATCGACGGGAACGGCGGGCCAGATAGTTTTGAAGATAGGGGGCAGCAGAGTACCGAAAGCGGCACAGTAACCCAGCGCGATTCCCATGCCTAGCGACATGCCGAGATAGCGCATGGTCAGGCCGAAGGTGAGCCCACCGAAACCCCATAGCAGACCGAAGAAATAGGTCCAGCGGAGCGTGTCGGCCGATTGCTGCTGGAGGACCCCGAAGGTGTTGTTGGTGAGGCAAAGGGCAAGTAGGAGCGGGCAAATGACCCAAGAGAAGACGCCGCCGACGAGCCAATAGGTTTCCCAAGACCAGTTTTTGACCGCGCGGAAGGGAACGTAGAAACTTCCAGACGCAAGGCCGCCGAGCCAATGAAAGATGACGCCGAGGAAGGGATTCATGCGTTGATTCGGCGGTTGGGCCTAGATTTATGAGCGCAGACTGAGAACGGTTTTCTCATAGGGTTGCACTTCGGCATACCAAGTTTCACGGACGGGTACGCTGTGCTGTAAGCAATGGTAATCCCATACTGCGCCGAAGGGTAAGA
>DASXPQ010000233.1:0-7882 GCA_036493575.1 Pirellulales bacterium | reverse complement strand
AGATGAACTGACCCGCCAGGGCGTCCGTGTGCGGAGCTTTAACGACAAAGACCCGACGCTGGAAGACGTATTTATGCTGGTTACCAAGGGTTTGGTGACGTAATGTCAGGGAGCGCGACGCTTAATCAATCGCGACTTGTCCGTCGTTAGCCGATATGCGATTCCATCCGTAAACAATCCCGGATAGATATCCAATCACAAAGCCAACGGGCCCCGTGAAGAATATTCCCACTAACGGTCCTTGATTGGATTCCGGCATGAGGATCATGGGCCCAACAAATCCGCCCGCAAAGGCCAAGCTGCCCATAATCAGCCCACCTTTGAGCCCGTAGTGGAGCCGCGACCTCGTTTTCACACTGATCCCGTTCACTGCTCCCCACCAACAGATTAGTGTTACCAGCGCCAACGCGGATGCCAGGACGATTCCAATCGCGTTGAAACCACCTCGGATTTGTTCAACCAAGATCAGAATCGTCTGAAAGGCAAAGGCGCTTCCGACCGCGCCGGCGAGCACGCGCGCGGTAATGGATGATTTGTCGTTGGACTTAGTGCCATTTGCATGCATGACTGAAGTATATCACGAGAATTAGCTGCTAGGCGTGGCATCCTTTGCCTTAGGCTTCTCGCCAATTTCGACCACTTCAAATTTTGTTAAATCCTGCCAGTTTGCAATCCACACGGTGAACAGCGACGCGTCGCTGGTTTCCATCAATTGAAAGCAGCGGTTGCCGTCTTTTTCCAGCCAGCTGTTTACGTAAACCAAACCCTCCGGCAGCATGCGACCTTTGGCGTGGAAACGCGCGTAGATTTTTTCCTTGCAGCCGGGGAGAAATGTTTCGATCACCATGTATTGAGTCATCGCGATGAGCCCCACGAAGAAAGATATCAAGCCGTCGTAGAATCAGCCGCCTGAGTGAATCAATGATAACGCCTTCAGCCCATCTTCCAAAAATGCGGCGGTTTCCACCGGCGGCACCCGTTTGTTCGCTTTAAATAACAGCAGCCGATTGGCCGATCCTTCCGCACTGTAGCCCACATTCTGCTCGAAGTATTCCACGATGGGGTCGGTAAACACACTGCGCACCGCATAGGGATCGCTACCGCGCAGGGCATAATTTTCGGCGAAAATCGGGTGACTATCAAACTCAATCGTTTGTCGGCCAAGCATATTGCCGACTTTGTCCCAAAACCGTTTCGGGCCCAGAGTGAACTCGGGCAACGCTAGTACCTGGGATTCGAAACAGATGATCGATTGCCGACGCGTATGGCTGTGCTCGCCGGCGCTGACGACGTAGTTATGATCGAAAATCGTGACTTCAAAGCTCTGCGATTTGCCCCGCATTAAGTTCAAAATTTTTTGGCGACGACCCAGGCGGGCGAACAAAGGCAGGCTTTTCAAACTTTTCAGGTAGTCGGAGTTGTTCTTTGCGACGAACTCAAAGCCGAGTGATTCGGCTGTCTGTTTCAAATCTGCAGCCCGCCTTTTTTCCTTGCGAACCGCAGCGATCGCCAAACTGATTGCCGGCAACACAATTAACAGAATGATGCCAAAAGCCAGCCATGGAGTGTTCCCAGGGCGTCCTGCCGCAAACAGCATCATTTGGCACGACGTGATAAACACAAAGGCTCCTTGAAGCATTTCATGCCGCCGACACGCTCGGTGCAGCAGCTTACGTAAATATAACGTAGACCACTGAATTCTGGTCTATCGCAAGAGACAGGCAATGCTAGGCATGCACAGCTTAACGACCGCGCCGGGCACAAAAACGGCCCGTTAAGAACAGGCTGCCCAAACATAGGAGCAGCAAAGAAGAAGGCTCAGGCACCCCCGAGGTCGTACCCTGGCCGGCGATTAAGTTAGATTCCAGCGCCTGCAAATCGGCATTGTTCATTACGCCGTCGCCGTTCACGTCGCCAACGTAGGTCAAGTCGGAAGGCGTCGCTCCGTACTGCAATTCGTAATCGCTGACATTTGTCAGGGCCAACAGCATCGGGGCGATGTCAGCCGCATTCACGTGATGATCAAGATTGAAATCGCCGGGTGCATAAGGGTTGACAATGGCCGTCAATGTAAGCGTTAAAGATGTATTCGCGGCAGACCCAGGCAATGCAGTATCGGAAACCGCAAGGGTATACGTGGCGGAAAAAGTACCGAGGTTGCTGGTGGTAATGTCGGCATCGAATCCGGTATGGCTGCCCGCCGCCAAGTTGGTAAAAGTAGCGAGGTTGGTACTCAGCGCCGCTAACGAAGCCGCGTTCCCACTAGGGGTGATCGTGTTCAACGCAAGGCCGGCAGTGAAGCCGGCGGTTGCCTCGAGGTTATAAAGATTGAATCCCACGTCGTGTACGCCGGAGCTTTGGCCAACCCTGCCGAAGTTGATCGTTATCGAATTGGCATCCGAACCACCGCTGAAGCTGGCGTTGGAGTGATCAAGCACTGAGGCAGAAACGTTGATGGTGTCGTCGCCATCGGCTGAGCCTTGACCGGCGCCTGCCGTAGTGAGGTCGGAATTGTGAATCGTAACCGTTCCACTTTTCAAACCGGCGCTACCTGTTGATCCGCTCAGTCCTACCGTCATCGTTCCGCTCTGCGTGCCGAAGTCGATTCCCTGTCCGACGCCAATGACGGGGTGGCTAAAGCTTCCGACCGCTGAACTCGTGATGACCGCTGCTCCCGAGGCACTTACATTGAAAGTGGTAGGGTCGGCCCCGGTCTTATTGAAGGCTACCGCACTGGTGGTAAGCGTGCCGCCAACAATAATCGGCCCCAAGTTGACCGTTGCGCTAGAAGCGCCGTTCGAAATAGGTCCGCCGCCTACAGTAATTTGCGAATCGTTAATAATGTTGTTGCTGCCATCTTTATGCGTGCCGTAGACGGCCCACACGTATTCGGGATGATCGATGTAAGGATTACGGTTTCCCTGGAAGTAATTCGAATTGAGATCATTCGTCGATGAGCCGAACGACTTGCCGTAAATGTACGCATTGCGTCGCCGCTCAAAATTATCGACGCCATATTCATAATTCCAGTGGAGCAGTGAGTTGAGATCGCCCATGTTGTACAAACTCGGCATCCCGTTCACGATTTCGAGGTTTTGAATATCCGTGCCGCGGCTCGGGTTGCTGGCAGTAAAATAGCGTGTCGCCATATAGAAAATGGAACGGGCAACTTCGCCGGCATCCACCACGTTTGGAAACCAATAGGAACTATTGGCGCCGAACGGTCCGGTCGATCCTTTATATACTCCTGTGGTCGCCGGATAAAAACCATATCCGAAATTTCCTCGCGCGGAATTAACGTTCGGGTCCGCGGGCATAAGTTCAAACAGATCGCTAGCCGGGCCGTGGTAACTGTTGCCGACCTGGTCTGATGTGAGATTCAGCCAACTCTTTGGCCAAACGTGCTCGCGATTCCATGTCGCCCCTAGGTCCCATGTCCCTGGAATCGACGTGTTCGTATAGACCAGCCGAATATTGCTGAGATTGTTGGGGTCCTGGTCGATTTCGCCACCGGGGTGCGTTCCCTGTGAATCAGTCCCGCCCGAGCCCATCGCCCACCGCGAGTCGCCATACGTCCGCATGGTGAATCCTGCACTGATAATGTTGTGCAAATTCCCGCGGAGCGTTAATCCGGTGCCCGTAGCAGTATTGTAATAAGTCGTCGGCTCATTGTAGGCGACGACGGTGGGTGCTTCGTACGCGGCCTGCAGACCAGGCAGATTTACCAGTGCCGCAATTCCACAGATGGCTGCAAATAAGGGCCAAGACAAGCGTGTCCTGTGCGCACGCTTAATACTCGCGGAATTCCTCGTCTCTTCCATAAATCTGTTCCTAAGTCATTACACTCCTTAAAAGGATGACCTTTTCAAGGAGCCCACATTGTTGCCTCTCGTTGATGATCCAATCGTCTCATCATAGCAGAACTTTTCGGGTCCGTCGCGTGTTTTTCAGAGGCCCCCCCTACTTGGCGAAACTCGCTTGTCGACGAACTACCAAAGCTGGGGGTAAGAAAATGAATCCGGAGGTTGCCGCACACGCATCTCAAATGTTACATTGGTTGAACCTCATGTCCCTTTCTGCGGCTGAGCCGGCCGGGCGAAAATCGCCATCTCCATTCTGACTGTTACCGTCTTATTGCTGCGACGCACACCCATGGGCCAGCTTCACTTTCTGGTTCCGCCGCCGCACCGGGTGTTGCCGCAAGCCATCCAATCCGCTCACATCTGCGGCCGCGATTATTTGCCGTTTGTTAGCCGAGTCACATACAGCCCAAATGGTGAGCTCACGATCGACCGCGAGGAAGACGAATCTGGCACGTTCCACATTCTTTGGCCGACCGCCAGCCATGGCAACCTGCTGTTGTCGACGGCTACGTTGGTTGAACGTCCGGAGCCGTATTTATTGCCGTTGGAATTGGCGCGCGGCACCCTCCATCGTCTGCGAAATTTTTTGGCTGAATGGCAAGCAACCGGAATGACAATTCCGCCAGCCGTCAATGGCCATCTCTCCGAGTCGCTCCACTGTTTTGTAAAAGCGGTGGCGCAGCAGCGTTCTCCTCCCGCGTCAGCCGAATTGGCCGGCCGGTCGATTGATGCTGCCTTGGCGGGCATCGACGGCATTTCCGCGGCACTGGTAGAACAAGCCCGCCGCCTGCGACAACAGCAAATGTCCCGCGTATTGCCGCTGTTCGCCGGTCGTTTAGGCGATTCGGTGCCTGATGTCACCATGGCTTCGCCATTTTTGGCCGCCTTCAACACGGCCGCTATTCCGTTTTCTTGGTCCGGCGTGGAAGCCGACGAAGGCCGCCAGAATTGGTCGCTCACCGATGCCCAGGTGCAATGGTGCCAGTCCCATAATCTTCGCATCTGCGGCGGCCCGCTTTTGGAATTGCGCCGACGGAGCTTGCCCGACTGGATTTATTTGTGGGAAGGCGACTTCGATAATTTGCTGATGGTTGCCGGCGATTACATTCGGTCGGTCGTTACACGCTACCGCGGCAAAGTCCACTTTTGGAACGCTGCCGGCAGGCTCATTAGCGGAGAAGCGCTGAAGTTGGATGAAGAACAAAAACTGCGGCTTGCGATTCGAGCCGTGGAAGTGATTCGTTCCTTGGATCCAAACACGCCGGTCATCGTGTCGATCGATCAACCGTGGGCGGAATTCATGAGCCGACACGATGCGGAGCTTAACCCATTGCAACTTGCCGATACGTTGGTCCGTTCCGATCTGGGTCTGTCTGGCATTGGTATGGAAATCAATCTGGGCGCTTCCGCCGACGCCACGTTGCCGCGCGATCTATTGGAATTCAACGCCCAAATCGATATGTGGAGCTCGCTTGGACTGCCGATGCTGGTTTCAGTGGCGGTGCCCAGTGCCGCCAATGATTTGGCTCTCCAGTCGCAGCAGGCTTGGCTGGAATCGTATTTACCGGTGTTACTGGCCCGTCCGACCGTGCAGGCAGTCATCTGGAATCAACTTTTCGATTCCGAGGCCGACGATTTTCCGCACACTGGCCTCATCGATTCCCAACGCCACCTAAAACCGGCCTTTTCTTCATTGGCCGCCTTGCGCCGACAGTACTCGGCCTGAGCAATCCTGTTCGGGCACAATCGATCGGGAGGGCAAGGTTTCCGCCGAGGCGCCTGAAGTGCTAGCGGCCTGTGCCCACTGCAAATTGCCCACCGAAGTCTGGCTGGACTTGCCCATCGGTTTTGGATACCGTTCCGCCCCTCATCTGAAGTTGTTTTCCAACACCGTGCGCGCATCGCGCATCAAGCTCCGGAGTCACGGATGGCTACGGGTGTCGTACCCACTGCTGGCACAAGTTCGCCATTGGCCCGCTGGCAGGATTTAATTCTGCCGGTCAGCCTGATTGCGAGCATACTGGTGATTATTGTGCCGGTGCCGCCGGCGTTGCTGGACATTTTATTGTCCATCAACATCACGTTATCCGTGATTATTTTGCTAACGACCGTTTATGTTCGTACGCCGCTGGAATTCAGCGTCTTTCCCAGTTTGCTGCTAGCGACCACGCTAGCGCGCTTAGTACTCAATGTTGCTACCACTCGCCTGATTCTTACGCGGGCTCCGCTCGATGGGCCATTGGCTGCCGGCCACGTCGTTCAAGCATTCGGCCAGTTCGTCGCCGGCAATCAGTTGGTGGTCGGGCTGATTATCTTCGTCATCATCGTCATCATCCAATTTGTAGTGATTACCAAAGGCTCCACGCGCATTAGCGAGGTGGCCGCGCGATTCGCGCTGGACGGCATGCCCGGCCGACAAATGGCCATCGATGCAGATTTGAACGCTGGGGCGATCAATGAAGCGGAAGCACAACGTCGCAGAAAAGAAGTCAGCCAACAGGCCGATTTTTTTGGCGCCATGGATGGGGCCAGCAAATTCGTCCGTGGCGATGCCATTGCCGCGATACTTATTACGCTGATCAACATCATTGGCGGCCTAGTCATTGGTGTGGTGCAAGGCGGCATGGGCTTTTCGCAAGCGGCCGATGTATTCACCAAGCTTACCATTGGCGACGGCTTAGTCAGCCAGCTACCGGCATTTCTGATTTCATTGGCTGCCGGCCTGCTCGTCACGCGGTCCAGTAGCGATACGAATTTGTCCAGCGAGTTAATGCGGCAGCTTTTCTCCCGCCCGCAAGCGCTGGCGGTTGCCGGCGGCTTTTTGGGAATCCTGATATTTACAAATCTGCCCACCATTCCGCTGGCATTGATCGGCGGCAGTTGCGTCGGCATGGCCCTGATGCTCTCCCGGCAAAAGCAACAAGCGGACACTGTGGCCGCCACAAAAGCCAAAGATGAAGCCCGGAAGAAACCTGAGGAGCGGATCGAAGACTATCTCACGACCGATCCGATGGAAATCGAAATCGGCCTCGGGCTCATTCCATTGGCGGATCCCAAGCGCGGCGGCGATTTGCTCCAGCGCATTCAGCGTGTCCGGCAAAATATTGCCACCGACCTGGGCATCATCATGCCTAAGGTTCGTATTCGCGACAACATGCAATTGGAACAAGCGCAGTATCGAATCAAAATTACCGGCGTGCCGGTTGCGGAGGGTGCCCTCGAACCCGCCATGTTATTGGCCATCGAGCCGCCCACCATCACGGCCAAAATTCGTGGCATCGAAACGCGCGAACCGGCTGCCAACGCGCCGGCCACTTGGATTGAGCCCCGCGCCCGTGAAGAGGCCGAATTGCTTGGTTATATGGTGATTGAACCTGCTGCCGTGCTCGCTGCGCATTTGACCGAAACGGTCCGCCAACACGCCGACGAGCTGCTCACACGGGATGCCGCCAAGCACTTGATCGACGAATTGAAAAAATCTTCGCCTGCCACGATCGAAGAGCTGATTCCAAGCCAAATGAAACTGGCCGAAGTGCAGCGTATTTTGCAAATACTGTTACGCGAGCAAGTGCCCATTCGCCAACTGGGTTCCATTCTTGAAACCCTCGGCGATTACGTTTCGAGCACAAAAGATCCAATACAATTGACCGAGTCCGTGCGCCATCGGTTGGGCCGGACCATATGCGCTCGCTACCTTGACGATAACGACAAGCTATCGGTCGTGACGCTTGATCCGGAGTTGGAAGACCGTATCAAGAACGGCATTGAGCACACGGAGCGTGGATTACAGATTCGCCTGTCGCCGCAAGCAATCGACGAAACTTGTAAAGCTTTCGCCGGCGCTCTCAAAGAATTGACTCGCCAAAATCGTCCGCCGATCGCGCTGGTTAGCCCACAAATCCGTACCGCTCTAAAACACATCACCGCGGCGCATTTACCCCGGCTGGTCGTGCTTAGCTACAGCGAAATCCCCCGCGACACCCAAATCGAATCAGTCGCCTTAGTCAGCGATACGAGCC
>DASXPQ010000232.1:0-4255 GCA_036493575.1 Pirellulales bacterium | reverse complement strand
GTTTCGTAGACCGGCTTGCACACTGTGTAGCAAATGTTCTTGGTGCACGTCTCCCACACCGGCTTGCAACAGGTGTAGGTGCAGGTCTTCACTTTAGTTTCCCACACCGGTTTGCACACCGTATAGGTGCACTCCCGGACCGCTTGTTCGGCCACGTACTTGACGCAGTCGATCGTCTTGGTTTCGACAACCGGCTCGCACACGGTCTTGTAGCAGGTGTAATTCTGCTGCTCGTAGACGACCTCCTTACAGGTCTTCATGACAGTGCAGCAGGTTTGCGTGGCACAGCAATCGCTGGTGGTCTCGCAACACGCTGAACACAATCTGAAACTCGCAGCGCCACAGTAACCGGCTTGGGCGGATTGACCTGTGAGGACGGTGAGCACCACCGCCACCAACGGGACACCCAAAAACCTTTTCATTGCGTTTACTCCCTTCATGGACGACTCAAAAGCGGAATGTGGTCTGGTCGGGGACGGATAACCCGTCAACGGTTTTCATCGGTAGGCGCAGTCAGCTTGCATTAACCAGTCGTCCCAAATCCCGCATTTAACGGAACATTGAGAGAGGCTGCAGACGACGCAGCATGAACCCGCCGATAGTGTTTGTCCAAAGATATCGTCAAGTTACGCAGAATGCGTTGAGAAGCGCTTTGGCGAAGTTAAAGCAATTTGCAGAAAATTTCTCGGATCATGGCGACTGCTTGGATCATGCTAGCATCACCATTTGAAACTCAGGGAACGATTAAGGCGAAATTGCGGTTTGGCGGAGCTGTTTCGATTTTCACGCGCTTGGGCTGAATGTACTAGCAGTTTATCAACACTTTAAACATTTGACGCGCGCCCGTCCGCAACCTATTCATCCGAGGGTGAATTGTGCACCAGAGCGCGGGTGGCGCTGTGCCGTTTGAAAAGTCTTGGAATGAATCAGCTCGCCCACGATTTTATCCAACCAGCGCGAATTGCGCTCGAAACCGTCGACCATGAGTGCCCTGCATAAGGACGTCCCGTTCATGCCAAAAAAATCAAAACGCGGTGGTTTTACGTTGATTGAAGTGCTGATTGTCGTCGTGATTATGGCGGTATTGGCCGCCACCATCATTCCCCAATTCGCGTCCTCGACCGACGATGCCAAGTCGAGTGCGGTGAAATTCAATCTGCACACAGTTCGACAGCAAATTGAAATGTACAAGCTTCAACACAACGGAGCGGTGCCAACGCTGACCGGCAGCAATTTGCCGGGCATGATTTTTGCCACGGACGTCACGGGTGCCAACAACGGCACGACAACCTCCGACGCTACGCACCCATTTGGGCCATATGTCCAAGGCGGATCGCTGCCTCCGAACCCGTACGACGGCAAGATTACGGTTTCGCAGATTTCCGTGTTTCCGCCAACAGCTACGACAGCGGCTGGCGGCTGGTTATATGAACCGACCAGTGGCCAAATCGCAGCCAATACCGCCGGCCATCTGACTGACTAAGAATTCGCGGCCCCAACCGCCAACGATAAACCCTCTGCGCCCCTTTCGCAGTTCATCGGAGCTGCGGGAGGGGCGTTCGTTCGCGCTGGTCGGTGGAATCCGCTTGTGACCGGGTAAATCATCACTTACAGTATTCGCGCTTGCCCGATCCGGGATGGTTCCCTGTCCGACATTTTATGACAGCATGAGTCAGCCGAAGAACAAACCGTCTGCCGATCCCGAAGCGCCCGTGCCCAAGGCCGTCGTCAACCGGCTTAGTCTCTATTTGCGCGAGCTGCAGCATCTTTTGCGCGATGGCCATCAAACCACCAGTTCCAGCCACCTCGGCAGCTTGCTGGGATTTACCGACGCCCAGGTTCGGAAGGACCTGGCTTACTTCGGACATTTTGGCTACCCGGGAATTGGCTATCGCTGCGACGAGTTGATTACCGAAATTAAGCGGATTCTCGGCACCGACCGAGCTTGGCCCGTAGCCATGGTGGGCGTGGGAAACTTAGGACGTGCACTGCTGGGCTACCGCGGCTTCGGCCAACAAAATTTTCGCATTGGGGCCGCCTTTGATGTCGACCCGGAAAAAATTGGCGCCATTATCGAGGGGGTCCGCGTCCACCACTTAGACCAGTTGGAACCGGTGGTGCGCGATCAGCGTCTGCAATTGGGCATGATTGTTGTACCCGCCACGTGGGCCCAGCCAGTGGCCGATAAACTGGTTGCGGCCGGAATCGAGGGAATCGTAAATTTTGCCCCCGTCACGATTGTGCTGCCTCCAACCGTTAGCCTGGTCGGAGTCGATTTGGCAATGGAATTGGAACAACTTTCCTTTGCGGTCGTAAACCGTGGGTTGGAAAAACTGGACGATCGAAAAGCGAAAAACGATTGACGGCGGGCCGCCGCGTTGCCCAAAGCTCCCCTGGCATTCAGAATCACTCAACGGTAACACTTTTGGCAAGATTGCGCGGCTTGTCGACATCGCAGCCACGCAACACTGCAATGTGATAAGCCAGCAATTGCAGCGGCACAACTGTGACAATCGGCTGCAAGAAATCTTCCACGTCGGGCACCTGAATGATGTCGTCGGCCAATGCCGCTACGCGAGTGTCGCCTTCACTGACAATGGCAATGACGGGCCCCCCGCGGGCTTTAATTTCCTCCAGATTCGACATCACTTTTTCATATACCTGACCATGAGGAATGATAAATACACTGGGAGTGTGTTCATCGACCAATGCGATGGGCCCATGCTTCATTTCGGCCGAAGGATAACCTTCCGCGTGTATGTAGCTGATCTCTTTTAGCTTTAGCGCGCCTTCCAGGGCCGTGGGAAAGTTGTATTGCCTTCCCAGATAAAGAAAATTTGTGCAGTGGGCGTACTTCGCGGCAATTTGCCGCACCGCGGTATTGCACTCCAGGGCTTGCTTCACCTTTTCCGGAAGCTCTAACATTTTTTCTATGATCCGCGACCCGGCGCTATAGCTAAGATGCCTGATTCGCCCGAAATACAACCCTAACATTGCCAGCGTCAGGCACTGCGAGGTAAAGGCCTTGGTCGATGCTACGCCAATTTCGGGCCCGGCGTGCAAGTAAATGCCGCCATCTGATTCCTGCGCAATTGAACTGCCCACGACATTGCAAATGGCTAATGTGGGATGTCCTTTGCGTTTTACCTCGCGCAATGCGGCCAAAGTGTCTGCCGTTTCGCCGCTTTGCGTGATCGCAAACAGCAGTGTGTGATCGGACATGGGCGGGTTGCGGTAGCGAAGCTCGCTCGCGTATTCGACTTCGACCGGAATGCGGGCAAATTCTTCAATCAAGTGCTCACCAACCAGCGCCGCATGCCAACTGGTGCCGCAGGCGGTAAGAATCAGACGGTTGACGTGTCGTAACTGCTGCGGTGAAAGGTTAAGACCTCCGAATACCGAGGTGGCCTCATCACTATCGAGGCGGCCACGCATCGCATTTTGCAGCGAATCTGGCTGCTCAAAGATTTCTTTGAGCATATAGTGCGGATACGAACCCAACTGGCTATCACCACTGTCGATTTCCAAATCGCGAACTCGGTGCTTTACTTGACCTTGATCGCGGTGGAGGACCCGTAGCGATTTTGCCGTAATTACCGCGACTTCGTGATCGGCCAAATACACAATTCGCTGCGTGTGACCCACCAAGGGCGAAGCGTCGCTGGCCACAAAATGTTCATCCTCGCCAACACCAACCACTAATGGGCTGCCCAACCGCGCGGCAAACAGCACATCGGGATGTTCGCGAAAAATAATGGCTAGCCCGTAAGTGCCACGAAGTTGAGCCAACGCCTCCTGGATCGCCTGAAGCAGCGGTTCATGCTGGCTTTCGTCATCGCCAAGCGGAGCCGGTTTACGCGGATTGGCCGCAGTGCCGTTCGATTGCTTACGACCCGGCTGGGTCGCGCTCCGCTTTTCCAGGCAACTGGCGATCAGATGGGCGATGACTTCGCTGTCTGTCGCGCTGCGGAAAACATAACCCTCCCCTTCGAGTTGCTCTTTGAGTACCCGAAAATTCTCGATCACACCGTTGTGCACTACCGCCAGTACTTGCCGACCGCCGACGTGCGGATGGGCGTTGTCGTCGTTCGGTGCGCCGTGCGTCGCCCAGCGAGTATGACCGATGCCGATCGTGCCAGTTACCCCTGTTTCGGACAGCTTCTCCTCAAGCAGATCGATGCGTCCAGCGGTTTTAACCAATGCAAATTTCCCGGCCGGCGTGATGGTAACCACGCCGGAACTGTCGTAACCGCGA
>DASXPQ010000231.1:0-6208 GCA_036493575.1 Pirellulales bacterium | reverse complement strand
GCAAAACTATTTGGCAGCAGGGCGGGAGATTGATCCGTCGCGGCAGGTCGGTGTGCCGCTGGAAATTGTCGTCGATCCGCAAAAGTATCAGCCACAGGTGGAATTCCTCACGCCGGCCGAGGGAACGGCTGACAAAATTGTTGTGAAGGCGGAGCCGCAAGATGGCGGACCGACCGTGGCCAAGTTGACGGACACCGACATCAGCGGCATCTACGGCGTGCAGCTGACTGGGAACGACAATACGCAAGAACTTAGGGAGGTGGCGTACAACGTCGATGCGGCGGAAGGGGATTTAAGCAAAATCAGTTCCGAGCAGTTAGCGAGTGAACTGACCGACGTGGCGTATGAATTTCATCGGGCGGCGGATTTGTATTTTGATTCGCACGAGATGCAGGGATTTAATCTGAGCGAAAGTTTGTTATACGTGCTGATTTTCCTGCTTGTAGTTGAGCAGTTGGTGGCGTATTCGGCCAGTTATCATCCCGCCAGACGGCAAGGAGCAAGCTGAGATGGCCAGGATGAAACCATTTTTTGCGGGGGTATTTACCGCTGCGTTGATAACGGCCAGCGCGTGGTTCGGCGCTGGTGCGATTGCGGCGATCACGCACGACGGCGCGACGGGAAGTGCTGTCGGCAGCGATGCGGCTTCCGGCAGGACAACTTCAAACGGTTCTGTTAACGACGCGCTGACGCGCACACGGTACGAGGTCAGCCGGGTGCAATCGTTTACCGAATGGTGGCAAATGCCGCTGTTGGTTTTAGTGTGCGCGGTCGTGCTGGTGTTTGTGGCCTACATGTACCGGCGCGACAGCGCAGAGTTAATGTCGGGCATGGGTGTGGTGCTGGCGGTGTTGCGTTTGGCCGCATTCGTGGGCGTGCTGCTGATGTTTTTGGACGTGCAAAAACGCACGGAAACCAAGGTGGTGCATAACTCGCGAGTGGTGTTACTGGTTGATACCAGCTTGAGCATGAGCCGTGTGGATGCCGACGAGGCGCTGGCGGCCACAGAGGGCGGACAGCGGCGGATCGATCAAGTCGCTGGGGCAATGGCAGATAGTAAGTTTCTCGACTCACTAAGACAAACGCACGACGTGGAACTAGCGAAGTTTGATTCTGACGTGCGGCGATTGATCACGCTGCCGAAATTGCCGGGCGGCGCATTAGCGGCCGATCATAAATCTACCGATTCAAACTCGGAAATCCAAAATGCGCCGTCCGACCAGCAAAACGCTGTCGAGAAAATTGATTGGCGGCAGAAGCTTGAGCCGCAAGGATCGGAAACGCGCATTGGGCAAGCGGTGCGGCAGATTATTAATGACGAGCGCGGCATGCCGTTGTCGGGCGTTGTGTTGTTTTCTGACGGCGGACAAAATGCGGGCGTTGATGTATCGGCGGCGGTAAAGGCGGCGCAAGAAGCTAAGGTGCCGGTGTACGTGGTTGGATTGGGGTCAGCCAAACGGCCCATGAATGTGCGGGTTAGCGATCTCGTGGCGCCAGCCAGGGCATATCCGGGCGACAGCTTTCAGGTGACGGGTTATTTGCAATCGCAAGGACTTGCGGGCCGCACCGTGAGCGTGGAATTAAGTGTGTCCAACGCCGGGGAAGGGCCGGGCAGTAAAGCCGAGCCTGCGGTGAATAAAACCGAGCGCGTGACATTGGGTAAGGATTCAGAAACCATTCCAGTGCGGTTCGACATCCCGGGATTGGATGCGGCGGGACGACGCGTGGTGCGGCTGCGCGTAAAGCCCATCGCGGAAGATAAGGACCCGAGCGACAACCAACGGGAAGTGGACGTTGATATTGTCGATCGAAAAAATCGCGTGCTGCTGTTTGCCGGCGGACCAACGCGAGAATATCAATTCGTTCGCAATATGCTGCGGCGCAGCGAACTGGCCAAAAGCGGCGACATGATTGTGGACGTGCTGCTGCAATCGGCGGGCGACGGCGTTTCGCAGGATGCCAACGCCCTGTTGACGGAGTTTCCGCACACGATGCAGGAGCTGGGTCAGTACGACACGATTGTGGCCTTCGATCCGGATTGGCGGGAATTAGATCCGCAGCAGATTGAGCTGGTAGAAAAATGGGTGGGCGAGGAATCGGGCGGACTGATTGCCATTGCCGGCCCGGTATTTACCGACGCCTGGGTGCAAGCACCGGCAATGGCGACGATACGCAAATTGTATCCGGTGGAATTCAATCGCCGGTTGGCGCTATTGGAGGACGCTCGGTATGGTTCACAGCAGCCGTGGCCGTTGGATTTTACCCGCGAGGGATTGGAGGCGGAGTTTTTGTGGCTGGACGATAGTGCCGCCACGAGCCGTGAAGTTTGGGACTCGTTCAAAGGTGTGTACGGATATTACCGGGTGCGGGGACCAAAGCTGGGCGCAACCACCTACGCAACCTATTCCGATCCAGAAGCGGCGGCGGGGGATCAAAAGCCGGTTTATTTCGCGGGGCAGTTCTACGGTTCGGGCCGGGTGTTTTACATGGGCAGCGGCGAAATGTGGCGGCTGCGCGAATTGGATGAACGATATTTCGATGCATTTTATGTGAAGCTAATTCGGCACGTTTCGCAGGGACGGTTGTTGCGCGGCTCGCCGCTAGGCAATTTACTAGTGGAGCGCGAGCGCTACGTGGTAGGCAACACGGTGGTAGTGCGGGCACAGTTGACCAACGCGCAGCATCAACCGCTGGAAATTCCCAAGGTGACGCTGCAGGTGACGCAGCGAGACGGGGCACCGATGTCGGTGGCATTGACGGCCGATCCAGCGCGCAAAGGAATGTATCTGGGGCAATTCACGGTGACGCAGGAAGGGGAATGCCGGTTGGATTTATTGCATCCCGATTCGCCCGATCAACCGTTGACGCGCCGCTTGCAGGTGTTCATGCCCAAGCTGGAACAGGAAAAGCCGGAGCGAAACGATGCCGTGCTTAAGGAATTGGCCGATGGCACCGGCGGACAATTATATATTGGCGTGCCAGCGGCACTGGGTCCGCAAAGCGAAAAGCCGCTGGTGGGGCAATTGGAAGATAAGACGCAGGAAACTTACGTGGCGGGTCAGAAAGATCGCCGCTGGGAAGAGCATTGGATGCACTGGCTGCTGGGAATCATTGCCGGTTGCTTGTGCGCGGAGTGGTTGGTGCGGAGGTTGTGCAGATTGGCGTGAGTACAGGAATACGTTACCGGATTATTGGTTTGGAAGTTTAGATGTCCGTCGAACTCGAATCGCCCCCGTTGGCTCCGCGAATTGCAGCGCTGCTGCAAGGGCTGCGCGTGCGCATTCGGGGATACGTGTGGGCCGAAGGTTTGGCCATCGCCGTGATGGTGCTGGGCGTGGCGTTTTGGAGTTCGCTGGCGTTCGATTGGCTGTTCGAACCGCCGTGGCAATTTCGCGCTGTAATGTTGGCGGCGATCGTGGCGGCAGTGGCCTATGTGCTGAATCGATTCATTGCGCGGCGAGCATTTCGATCACTGGACGATGCCGAATTGGCGGTCGTGCTGGAGCGACGATTCCGCGACTATCACGACAGCCTGCTTACCACCGTCGAACTTGGCCGGCGTTCTCAGCGGAGTGCGCCGTTCAGTGCCGAAATGCTGGCTCACACCCGGCAGGAGGCGGCGCACCGATCGGAGGCCGTGCGCCTGGGGGAAGTGTTTCGGTTGGCGCCGCTGGTGCGTACGGTGATTGCCGCAGCGGCGCTGGTCGTCTCGATTTTGATTTTCGCCATTGTGGCACAAGAAGCGTTTGCTACCTGGGGGCAGCGGGTGGTGCTGCTTAATAAAAATTTGCTATGGCCGCGGGCCAATCATGTGCGCATTCAAGATTTTCCGGCCGATCGAATCCGAAAAGTTGCCAAGGGGGCTGATTTTGAAATTACGACGATGGCCGATTTAACCGGACGTTTCCGGCTGCCGGAAACGGTCCAGGTGCGCTATCGCACGGATGAAGGCACGCAAGGGCGCGACAACATGAGCAGCGTTGGCTCGCCCGGGGCCAATGGGCAGGAACAAAAGTATTCGTACGTGTTTAAAGGAGTGATGTCGTCGATCGACTTCGACGTGTTCGGCGGGGACGATAAAGATCGGGGCTACCGAATTGAAGTGGTCGACAATCCCACGATCAGCCACATGCAGTTGGCCTGCGTGTATCCCCAATACACGGGGCGGCCGGCCAACACGGTTCCGGCCAGTGCACTGGTGCAATTGCCGCAAGGAACCAAGGTGACCATCGAATGTGAGGCGAACAAAGATTTGGTCGAAGTGCCGATCACCATGGTACAAGGAGATAAAGCCGTAACACTGCCTGAGGTGCAACTGCCGCCCGACGGGGATCGCCGGCATTTCTCCGTGAGTTTGCCGGAGTTGATGGAAGACACCACACTGCTGTTTGACCTGCACGATGCCGACGGCATTCGCAGCCGCGATCCGGTCCGACTTGTGTTGGCCGCTCGGGCGGATGACGTGCCGACCGTGGCGCTGCGATTGCGAGGCATTAGTACGGCGATCACAGCACAAGCGCGACTGCCGGTCGTGGGCGAAGCGCACGACGACTACGGCCTGTCGCGCTTGTGGTTCGATTATCAATTGGACCGGCCCAATGCACATGGCAAATCCAGTGCGGATGCTAAAAATTCTGCCGGCGGGGCGGCCGGTGGCAGTTCGCAACCACTATCGATCGGCGAGCAGGCGTTTCACACCTCGACCGTCGGGCATGATGGTCGACCGCTGGATCAGATTAGTATTGAGCCATCCGACGGCGAAGCGCTCGATCTCAATCGACTGAGCGAATTAAGTGATCTGCTTCGCAAACGGGGGATTAAAACCCCGGACGATTTGGCACGGATCGCCGTTCCCAACGAGCTGGTATTAATCGCCGGGATCAAATCGCAACAGCAAATCGATCAGGCGCTAGCTTTTGCGCCGCAAGTGGGCGATCGTTTAACCGTCGCGCTGAAAGCGTCTGATAACTGCGAGCTGCAGGCCGGGCCGAACGTTGGACAGGGGGAGCGTTATCAATTGGACATTGTGCCGCCGGAGCAGCTGCTGTCGATGCTGGAAGGACGCGAGCTGATGTTGCGCCGACAATTCGAAATTATCTATCAGGAGTTGACCGATACTCGCGATGGTTTGGCACGGTTGGATTTTGGAAATGGTGAGGGAAAGGAATCGCCCGCAGATCAGCCGGGACGCGAGCCGGGAGAAGCGTCGGGCAGTGAACCAGGAAATGCTACCGCGAAGCCGGGAAATAATTCAGGCGATGGAGCCGCAAGCGGCAACAGTAGCGAAACTTCTGGCGAACCATCCGCCAACGAGACGCCGGAGCAGCGGGCAAAGCGACTTGCCAAGCGCGAAATGGAACTGCGCGATTTGCGGGTTGCCCGGGCGCTGGACAATGCGGATCGCTCGGCGCATGAAACGCTGATTGTGGCCGATGCATTTGACGACATTCGTGAGGAGATGGTCAACAATCGGATTGATACACCGGAATTACAAAGCCGGTTGAAGGATCAAATTGCCGATCCGCTGCGGCGCATCGCGACGCAAATGTTCCCAGAGCTGCGAACACGGCTGGTCCGGTTGCGTAGCACACTGGACGACCCCACGGCGGGCACCGCGCAATTGAAGGCTGCCCTAATGCAATCCGACGCCATCTTGGCCGAAATGAAACTGATCTTGGATAAAATGTTAGAATTGGAGACGTTTAATGAGGTCGTAGATAAGCTCCGCAACATCATTACGGACCAGGAAAAGTTAAACCGGGAAACCTTGGAACGGCAGAAACAGGAGCTCAAGAACAAACTGCGGGATTTACAAAACTAGCCGGCTTAGGCCGGTTTGACTGTCGACGAGGTGCTGGCAACGATGAAACAATAGGGCCGTGCGGCCTGTAATGCCCAAAAAATGTGCAGCCGGGAAACTTTTCCGGAGTGCCAGGCACTAAAATATAGGAAATGGGGTAGAACAGAAGTCGGCACGGCGATTGCGGTTAGCAGCGTGAAAACAGGATCGTCCGTATGGCAGTAGTTCAAAATCGTATCTGGTTTTTGATGACCCTGGGGGCGGCGTTGTTGGCCGCCACCACGGGATGGGCACAATCACCCCAACCTACTGCCGGGGATGCCGACGCTAAATTGACCAGCGATCCAACGGCCGCGGCTGACAAAGCCCAACCACCGGCCGGCTCTGCAACCGATGCCGCGCCGGCGA
>DASXPQ010000230.1:0-3599 GCA_036493575.1 Pirellulales bacterium | reverse complement strand
CTTCATCGAAGGTGTGGACTCCGAAATGTCAGATCGTCCTTCATCCGAATGTTGACAGCTATGTTGCCGCATGTGGCCGCGGCAGCGAACACACGGTTGGAACATCACTGTTCAAAACGGAAGAAGGCAAAATCGTCGGCAGGCGAATCGATCTTCTTGGTGGGCGCGCGGATTTTTTATCCGCCGCGCTGCCGCATGAATTGACCCACGTTGTCCTCAAAGATCGTTTCCCCGCGACGACGATGCCGCGCTGGGCCGATGAGGGCACCGCGATATTTGCCGACAATGACGCCAAGCAAAGACGCCATCTTCATGATTTGGAAACAGCTCTGGCTCAGCATGCAATCTTTCCAGCTGCAAAGCTACTAACCATGGACGACTATCCACGGCCCGATCAGATCGGCGCCTTCTATGGACAGAGTGCCTCGGTCACCGAATTCTTAATTAGCAAAGAAACCCCTTCGACGTTTGTCAATTTTGTTCAATTCGCAGCAGTCAAAGGCTATGATGCCGCCCTGCGTCAATGCTATGGAATATCCGATGCCGTGGAGCTAGATCGTCTGTGGCAGAAGCACGTCGATCAAACCATGCCTAACAAATCACTTCCCGTTGTCGCCAGCAATTTGGCCTCTCCGTAAGCTAACATAGCAACGCCCGAAAATTTCTTTTTGTTTGCGTTTCACCCGGCACGGCGATTGCATTAATCATTGTAGTCAGCCGGCGTTGAACACAGTTCTAGGGAGAATTCGCATTATTGGTCATCAAAAACGTGCGACGACGCACATCAGCGCGTAAATCCGCACGCGAACAGCTCTACCTCGAAAATTCAAAATTCAAAAGAAGTTGCAGACGTTCGTGATAATTTGCCGCCCCACTGTCGAACATAAACAATGTATGACGCGCACCGACTAACCCATCCCATAATAGTTAGCTCTTTGATCAAGCCGTATATTTTTGACAGACTTGTGTGTGTGAAGAAGGTTTTATATGTCCGCCCAAATTCTAACTCGTGCAATTCGCCGCCGAATGAACACGGCTGTGTTTTGGGCGATGGTCCCGTTGGCCGCCATTAGCGGTCAATCGGTGGCGGGATGCATGAGCGCCGACGGACAGTTGGATCCGAATTGCCACTGTTGGATAAACGAATCGCATACGGGTGCCGCCTGCCACTGTCATTGTTCCTGCCGCGGCACTCCCAATTGCTGCTGCAAGAATAAGTCGCACACATCGAATTCGTTGGCCAGCCATCCGAGTCGTTCCGGTAGTGAAGGTGTTTCTTCCGGCGGGCATTGCCATCCCTTCGCGATCTTCTTGGGCATAAAAGCCGTCCGCGGTTCCCAACAAAGTTCGCTGGATGGCGCGTCGCTAAATGCGTTAATTCCGTTGGTGGCCGACGTTGGTGCCCGCCTTAATTCCACATGTGGGCGGCCAATTCCTGAATTAGCGACCGGTCCACCTCCCGATAATCTAGTGGTTGAATTGCACCGCTGGATCATTTGAATCTCTCGCGGCATTCTCTCGCCGCATAAAACGCCTTTCGTGCGCTGGCGACTCGTTGGGGTCGAAAGTTGGAACTGTGAGCGCGCTACCGACTTTTGCCCGATCACCGATCTGGCCAACATGCAAATCGGCGGATTTGATTAGTCATCGGCAGATCAGTCTTTGTCAATTGTTCGTGCTATCAGTAGTTGAAGTATCGATTTATTCAGTTTCTCCCTTAGGAAAGGTTGGTGGAAAATGAACGCGAACTTAAAAAGAAGTTCAATCATCGTAGCAGTCGTTGCCGTTTCGTCGGTGTTCGTGGTCAGTTCATGGGCGCAAAGCTACTTGGATGGCAGCGCCAAAGCACGGGGCGATTACGGTCAGCTGTCGCGAATCAGTCGCAGCTCTGCGCAACCGATGCTCCGAGCGACTGCACCAAGCGTTACGCGAAGCTTCTCCTACGAACCTGCTCCGGCCGTTAAAACCGACAAGGCTGGGAAGGGCGCTGATACGAATGACAAAGCCAAGACCGACTCGAGTGCCAAGGCCGCACCCAATGCCGCCGCAAGCACGCAGTCAGCTCGCAGCTACTCGTATGAGCCATCGATGGGTTCGGCTTCCGCTTCTGCTGCTCGCTCCCAAACGCCGTTGTACCTGGTGCCCAAGAGCCTACGGTAGACAAGGTCAATTAGAAACTCTGTTGTCAAAAGGTAAGTAGTTTTTCGAGACCGTCCCGGCCCAGCATCAGTCTGGGCCGGGGTACGACCAAGTATGGTGATGCCACCCAGCGACATGATGTTGGCTTAAAAACGTTCCTTTGACGAGGCATCCGGGGGAAAGAATTCGGTCAAATCGCCATTCCGAAAAAACGGATGACTTCTCGGCATGCGCTCTAGCCGATCCGTCAAACATATGGGTTTTTGAGAATTGCCGCGCGGGTTAAAACCGGTATTTTCTCGCACTTTGCAAATTCCAAAGAATGTTTTCGATGAGCGATGACTTGCTTTGGAGGGCTCTTGGTGAATGCACGGCGACTGCATTAGATCATTTTGGCTGTTACGGTTAAGCTGGCAGCACAACTCGCTGCCGATTCCCACAAACCTTTGCGAAATCCGCCACGCGCGCCGAGAAAAGGCCCGGTTCAATCGCCGTTTCGTCTTTCTGATAGCCATGAATTACTTGCTCCCAAAGAGCGTTATTTGCCTGCGCGATTACAGTTGGCAAAAACTCACCAGCGATCTGATTGCCGGCGTAACCGTGGGTCTGGTCGCACTGCCTTTGGCGATGGCATTTGCCATTTCGTCCGGCGTATCACCGCAAGCCGGCATCTACACAGCCGTCGTCGCCGGTTTTCTAATTTCAGCGTTGGGCGGCTCAAAGACGCAGATCGGCGGTCCGACCGGTGCGTTTGTCGTTATCATCTATGAAATAGTTGCCAAGTATGGCATCAACGGTTTGTGCATTTGTATGCTGATGGCTGGATTGATCCTGCTCATACTCGGCCTCACCGGACTGGGAAAAGCAGTTAAATTCATTCCCCGACCGGTAATTGTCGGATTTACCAATGGCATCGCCGTACTCATCGCCAGTACGCAGCTCAAGGATTATTTTGGACTAACGATCGACAAAGTGCCCGGCGAGTTTGTGGGACGCTTGGAAGCGCTGGCGACCCACATTAGCACCATTTCCTGGCGTGCCACGTTGTTAGCCTCGGCGGCGATCATAGTGATCGTACTGTTCCGCAAGTTCGTACGGCGAATTCCCGCCTATATTGTCGCGCTCGTATTGGGAACAGTCATTGTCGCTATTACGGGATTGTCGGTGGAAACCATTGGTACGCGATTCGGCGGCATCCCTACGGGACTGCCTTCATTCACCGTACCGCATTTCGAGTTCAGTATGATTGAGGCTCTATTGCCATCCGCCGTGACGGTGGCACTGCTGGGTGCGATTGAATCGTTATTATCCGCCGTCGTTTCAGACCGGATGAGCGGCGACAAGCACGATCCCAGTGTGGAGCTCGTGGCGCAAGGTATCGCGAATCTGGCTTCGCCTTTTTTTGGTGGTATTCCCGCTACGGGAGCAATCGCCCGCACGGCAACAAATATCCGTTCGGG
>DASXPQ010000229.1:0-8089 GCA_036493575.1 Pirellulales bacterium | reverse complement strand
CCACGCGCCGATCGCACCACAAAGCCAGTTCCGCGCCGCCCCCCACGCAAATGCCGTCGATGGCAGCCACGGTGACAAACGGACAATTCGACAGCCGCTGGAACAATTTCCTGCCGTGGTTGCACATTGCGGTGACGTCGGCTTTGGGCATGTCGAACGAGGCAGCGAATTCGTATAAATCGGCCCCCGCGATAAACGAACCAGGCTTGCCCGACCGCACAACCAACCCCGCCAAATCGGTGCGCTTTTCCAGCACGTCCAACTGTGCGGAAAGTTCTTCCAGCACGTGCCGCGATAGCACATTGGCTTTTTTATGGGGGTCGTCCAACGTCAGAACGGCAATGTCGCTTTCCGGAAACGACAGCCGAATTACCGGGTCGGTGGGCATAAATGGAATTTCCTGGGCGTGGTGTTAGTGTCAAGATATGCCCGCCGGCAGATTCCGTAAACCCAAAATCCGGAATCTGTCGCGGCGCTGCCGCCTTGCCGTCTCAGCAAGAAAACAGATACAATCGGTGCTTCAATGTATATTTTTCGCTAGGAGCTCACAGAAGACCATGAAGCGCGAACTGGTTACAAATCTACTCGTGTTTTGCTTGTTGGTAGTCCTGGGCGTGACGACACGCTGGATTTCCGAAGCCAACTATCCTAAGCTGACCGGCGTGGCCGTAAACGAACCCTCCGACCTGAACTCAATTGGCCTGGCGAATTTTACCGCTATCGGCGCCATTGCCTTGTTCGCCGGGTATTTCTTTCGCCCACGTATCGCGGCATTTTTGGTCCCGCTGGCGGTCATGATCGTCAGCAATTTATGCCTGAAACATTACAACAATTTTGCCCAAATGGGCATTGTTTACGTGGCGCTGCTGTTGCCGGTGGCGTTTGGATTGATTTTGCACGGCCGGGCGAAGGCCTGGAGTGTGGCGCTGGGTGCGGTCGCAACCTCCATCACGTTTTTCTTGATCACGAATTTCGCCGAATGGGCGTTTTACGATTTGTATCCGCACACCGCTGCCGGTCTGGCAACGGGCTATGTTGCGGCAATTCCGTTCTTCCGCAACACGCTGCTTAGCGACTTGCTATTCAGCGGATTGATTTTTGGCAGTTACTGGCTGGCCGTGTCGTACGGAGTTCTACAATCCCGCCAGACACAACTAGTGCCTGCTACCGTCGGTCCATCCGCAGAACTAGCCGGCCGCCGGTAAATCGATTTGGCCAGCCTGTTGCAGTGCGTGCACCGCAAAATCGTTATCTTGCATTGGCGTTCATGCTGCGCGCCGCCGTTGACCGATGTTAAGCCTTAACGGGTACGGACACCGAACGGCTTGGGAAAAGTCTGAGTTTAGCGCGGCCTTGAAATCGCAGATTTCGGCACGCTCGCAGACATCACTCCCGCGAAGCCGCAGATTGCGCAACGGATTGTTCCATAACATTGGACCCCTTGTGCTGAGCCCGCGTGGTGAGCCGACCTTCACACCTGCAGATTCGCTCCGTTGAAACGCACGATCTTGTGCGTCCCGATCTGGCTGATATCGCCTGCTTGGGCGAATTGTGCCAGGCCTTTGCCGAGGCGACTGGTTGGCCCCTGCGATTTGTTCCCGAGCCGGAACCTGCCGAAACTATCGATCTGTTGTGGTCCGCCCCGGTAAACCCGGGCGTTGGAGAATCTCCCGGACATCTGCGGATCGATTTATGCGGCGCCGCGGCGGTATACGAGTCGATGCGAGCCGACTGGCACGCCGCCGAACACATGGCGGGCGCCATTAGCGAACTGGTGAACGAACTGTTTTCAGCCCGCCGCGCCTTGCGCGAGCGCGAAGCGGAGCTGGCCGCGGCGGTTCCGGTCAAACCGCACCAGGACGAACAGGCGCATTTAGCGGCGCGCCTGGAAGCTACTCTGCGAGCAGGTGCGCAGGGTATTGGTTGCCAGGCGGCGGCATTGTACGTACTCGACGATGCCACCAGCCAGTTAAAGCTGCGGGCTGCCTGGGGCTTGCCGCTGGAAAAGTTCACCGCTCAAGCGCGACCGTTGGCACAGCAAATGGCCGATTTGGAAGCGCTGATGGGCCATGCGGTGGCTTTGGAAACCCGCGCCGATATGGTCGGCCGCTGGCGTCCCCCTGAGCCGGCTGCTGCAGCATTGTGCATACCGGTATCCAGCCCCACCATACCCTTTGGCACGGTCTGGTTTTTCAGCCAATCCGAGCGCGCTTTCAGCGATGAACAAACCAACATCGCCGAAGTTGTGGCAGGCAAAATTGCTTCCGATTTGGAACGCACCGCCCTCATCAAGGAGAACAGCTCCGGCCGCGATATCGAGCGGCAAATAGCGGTTGCGCGTCGAACGCAGGAGCATCAATTGCCCGTGGTGTCGCCGCCCATTCCCGGTTGGACTCTGGGCGGTTGGGCCGAACCAGCCGCAGATCTCGGTGGCGCATTTTACGATTGGCGCATGCTCGACGATTCGTCGCTGCTGCTGATGCTCGGCGATGCCTGCGATACCGGTCTAGAAGCTGCATTGGCCTCCACGGCCCTGCGCGCCGCACTCCGCGCGGGCGAAATGCCGTTGGACATCGATGAACTGCTCCGTCGCGCTAATCGGATTTTGTGGGAAAGTTCCGCTGGCAATTGGTGGGCTGGACTATGGCTCGCTCAGCTTAATCTAGCCGATGGTCGTTGCCATTTTGCCGGCGCAGGCCGTCCCAGTGCGTTGTGGCTTAAACCCGACAGTTGGGTTTCACTGATCAAACCCAGCGAACCTTTGGGTTTGGAACCCAATCAGACGTTTGGCGAAAAAAAGCCGCTGCTCTTGGCGCCGGGCCAATCACTCGTGATCTGCAATCGCGGTATCATGGAATCCAGCGACGTAAATGGCCGTCCGCTCGACGAAGCCGCTCTTTCGCATCTGCTGCTGAAAGAACTTTCCGGACCGCCGCAGCGCTCAATCGACTCCGTGCGCGATTGGCTGACCGAAACTGATCGTCAATTCCGAAAGCCGCAGGACCGTAGCATGCTGGTCGTCCAGCGCTTGCCGCGTTAGAATAGCCACTTCCGCGGGAATGGCGGAATTGGCAGACGCGCCAGGTTGAGGGCCTGGTGGTAGCAATACCGTGCAGGTTCAAGTCCTGTTTCCCGCATTCACTCCTTGAGTTGGAACACCTCTTCCACCGTGGCGCCAAAGGTCCGGGCAATCCGCAGCACCAGCGGCGGAGCATAGCGATCGGCCTCCAAGGCAATGATCGTCTGCCGCGTTACGCCCACGCGGTCAGCTGAACCTTCAAATACACCTACAAATTACTTTGCAGGCTTAGTCCTTAGCAGGCGCTTCCGCAGGCTTGGCTTTAGCATCCGTAGCGGAAGAATCGGCGGTTGTCGCGCCGCCTTCGTTCTTCTTTTCCGTCGGGAAAAGTATCGAATTCAATACGGGCATGAATTCCCGCAAGAATGGCACCGCGGCGCTGTCCTCCGGACGAGATCGCGATTCGCCGTGCAACGATGTGTTGGCGTAAATCTTGTAGACGGCCGGATAATGCGCCAATGCAAACTTGGGAACCGAAGGCGCCACCCACTGGCCATCCGCGCTAAAGCTCCAGAAGAGTCGTAAATCTTGCGGCAAAATAGAATGCGTCTTGCGGAACCGATTCGTGGTAAAGTCGGCCGACATTTTGCCGGTCTTCCCCGTATCGATGCTGTACGTTTGCGGATCTTCGGTTTCGTCAAAGCCGCTGAGCACATAACACTGGTCGGGAGTGTGCATACAAACGTCTCTAGGAAGTCCGCACACTAAAAAAATGTCAATGATTTTGGTCGGATCATTTCGATTGGTAAACCGACGGGAATAAACATTCAACGAACCCGAAGCCTCCTTTTCGCGCTCCGAGATCGGCATATCAATGCTTTCCCAGTTTCCAAACGTCGTGGGAATATGATTCATCCGTTCCACAAAGGTTTGCATTTCTGCCGACACATCCCGCTGGCCCCAACGGTCTGTCCAAATGCCTTGCAGAACAGCTTGTCCGGCAATTAACACAATCGCGACGCCTACGGGAATAATGAAACGCTTCATGATATGCCTAGAGTTTTTGTTTAAGGACCAAAGCACTTGGTCGCATTGCCGCCAAACCGCCTGACTTAGGTTGGCGACGGCAACGCGTAAGCCGGACGGCGGCTGGTTTCCGAAATTCCATTCACGACCGCTCCCAAAACTCTAATTCCTACTGATTCCAGGCGTTCTTTCGCTTCATGGACTTTGTGCAATTGGCTCACATCCCGACGGACGCTTAAAACCGCAGCGTCCGTATGCGAACCCATTAGGAGCGTATCGGCATACGTTAACACGGGAGCGGCATCGATGATCACGAAATCGAACTGCTCCCGCGCCTTGGCGAAAATATGCGTCAGCGGGTCTTTCGCCAGCGCGGCAATTGCCTGGTAGTCGCAGGCGCCAGCCGCAACCAGCATTAATCCGTCGACTGGAGTCGGCTGGATCGCGCCTTCCAAATCCACTTCACCCCGCAGCATTTCGCAAAGCCCCGGCTCCAGCGAGGCGCTGAACATGGCATGAACCGTGGGCGACCGTAGGTCGCCGTCTACCAACAAGGTCCGTCGGCCAGATCGTGCTAGACTGGCAGCCAGGTGCGACGCCACGGTGGTTTTTCCCTCGCGGTCGCCAGCACTGCTGACCATAATCACATGCGGGTTATCGTCGCGCGATTGACGCAACAACATCGTTCGGATGCTGTCGACCGATTCTGCCAATATGCCCTGTAGCGCCGAGGCGCCATTTAAGCCTTTTGCCTTCGACAGCGTTTCCAAATTCGGCACCGTTCCCAGCACTCGCAAACCAGTTTGGGTACTCAACTCGCCTGTCGTATTTAAGCGGCAGGCTTGGTATTCCATGCCGACGATGGTACCCGATCCCAGCGCTATCCCCAGCACTCCGCCGAAAATAGCCACAACAATTCGGAAAACTTGGCTGGGTGCATCCGGAATTGAGGCATCATTTAACACGACCACGCGAGGCGGAAGTTGCAGCGCCAACCGCACGTCGTCAACGGAGGTCTGCATTTTTTCCCGGGCTCGTTCTTCTTCCTTAATTTCTTGCTCAAGACCTTCCAGCTGAGAACTGGCATTTCCTAAAGTGGCCGTTTGGGCAGTCACTTCGTCCAGGTTTTTCTGGTACGCTTCCAAATCGGACTGCAATCGCTTTTTCTGGATCTCCAACTGAGTTTGATCAGGTGCTCTTTCATTCAAATTATCGGCGGTGGATTCCAGTTCGAGTTGCTTGACAATTTGAGGCATCAGTTGCCGACGTCGATCTTCCAGGCGAGCTTGCGCCCCGTTCAGCTTCTGTTTGTAATCTTTAACGGCCGGATCTCGGTCGGGATGGCGCGAAGCGCCCATGGAGTAGTCGACCAGCTGTTGCAGCTGATTGACTTGCTTGGTCAAATCCGTGACCTGATCGTCTTTTGCCATGTTGCGTTCGATCAGATAGTCCGGGACAGGCGACTTCCCGGTTTCGTCGAGCATGGCCAGCTTGCTGGAGATTTTGGCCAAATCTTCGCGGGTTTTGCTCATCGACTGCATGATCGTCATGCTTTGTTGGGTCAACTGCTGGAACTGAAACTTCACTGCTTCCAAGTCGGGCGAGTTGGTTCGCTTTTGCAATTCCGTCAACCGATCGCGCTTGGCTGAAATGTCGTTTTTCAACTCACTTAGCCGAGTTTCATATAATTTGAGCTTGCTTTGATTATTGCGGTTTTCCACTTCAACCACGTTGTCGACGTACGAGTCTTTAACCGCGTTGACAATTTTCACTAGCTGTTGAGGATCCTTTCCGCGCATTTTGATCTGCAGCAATTCCGAATCGGGCGGCGCCACCACAATAATTTCGTCTTCCAAAAATCGTCGTGGTTCCGGTTCGGCTCGCAGCACCGGCAAACTCTCGATGCCTTCCTTGTTTAGCGCGGCCTGTAATACGAGTGGACTTCGGATGCGCGCCGCCTGGGTTTTCCGATAGGATTCATATTCTGGAGCATCGCGGAAACGCTCTTCGGCCAACCGTTGTGGATCGCCCACACGCAACCAAGCCACCACTTCGTAATTCTCTGGCGTCACCAGCCACAACAGCGCTGCCAGAGGAATCCCCACGAGCAGCCCCGCCACCAACGCCAACAGCCAGCGCCTGCGAAGGGAATGCAGCAACTGCGTGAAATTTAATCCCGCGGCCGGTGCGCTGTCCACATAGCCCGGTCCATAACCTGGGGCCATGTAAGGGCTCAAGCCGTTCATGTCGTATTCCCGAACCATCAGAGCTTGATGGTTAGAGGCTGGTGCCTGGGCTTGATTGCTGGCGCCTTCGCTAACTGGGTCAATTTGTGCTGAATTGGATTGGGTCACTGCTGTGCCTCGTTATTCAGGTCGAAAAAAGCTGCCGAAAATGGGTGCCAACGGTTCTGCCCCGGCTACCGGACCCGCGTGGGTATCGGCTGCCGAACGGTCGATTTCGGATCAAATCCGCTGGCCCGTGGGGCCTGTACCGAATCCTCGACCATTGCACGATCCAAAATCTGAATTTCTAAATACATCAAACCCAAAGCCATCGGAATCATGAACCAGCCCGCCAAGTCATGGAAAAATGTCTTTGCAAATTCCGATTCCTGACCTAATACCATAAATAAAAGTGCGGTGATCACAATACGTATCACGTTCACCAACAGCGCGATCGGAATCGCGCTTAACATAATGACCGCTTTATGCCACCACGGCCGCTCAATGAGCATGCTCATCGCCACGGCCAACGCGAGAAAAATTGTCGCCATCCGTAATCCACTGCATTGTTCTTCCACGTTCAGCGGAAAATTTGTCTCGCCGATTAATATTCTGTTGCCTTCATTAAATGCGTCCAATCCCATGGTCTGCAGCGTATAAGTGCTCATCGTCGTGGCGACGTGTTGCAGCGGGTTGAGCAAACCACGTTCAGCGGCAGTTGGCAACGGAAGCATAAAAACCAAAAATGCCAAAGGTGCACCGGCCCAGCGTAGCGCTGGCCAACCTCCGGCAACGACAAACACGCCCATTAACACCGGAATGATCGAAAGCATGTCCGGCGTTCCCAAGTGGTGGTAGGAGGCAAACAAACGCAGCGCCAATCCCACCACCATAATGCCCACGCCCCACCATCGCGCGGATGTCGGAACAGGTTCAAACGGCTCGCGCCGCATGGCAATTAAAGCTGCCGTAAAAATCGGAATCAAAAACCCGTGAGAATATTGCGCGCTAACCCACGCGCCGGTTAATACTTCAATGGTGTTCCAATACGCCCAGATAATCACCAAGCACAAACCCCCGATGATGTACCAAGGTGTTGCCTGGTCGGTCTGGGTCGGCGATTGGACAGTTTGAGTGGCCGCCATGAGAAAGAATGTGCCTCAGTTCAAGGATGCATAATCGAAATTTCTACGCTGTGCATCATGGCCCATTGATTGCTGAGCGCGATTGCCCGAGGGGTCCATCGCTGATGAGTGCACAATAACAACTGCCCCGCTTTAGCCTGTAAGGTTCACGATAAATTGCGCGCCGCCGATTGTCAAACAATTCTTTTTTATCCGACAGCGCGAGTGGCCGTCATTCCCTCCACTTTCGCCGTGGCGATTGGGCAACATCGCGATGACGAAACACAACGCCGTCCCTCCCGAAGTGTCTTACCGAAATCAATCAATCCAGATGATTTCCACGGTGCTCACTCTCGCCTCGGTCCTGTAATTTAGACTGACGCAAAACGAGCGCCACTGCAAGCATCCCCTTGGGGTGAAAGGCCGCCGGCAATGCATTCACTGCCAGACACAAGCGGTTTGCGATTCATCGATTCTGGCTCTATTGACGGAAAATTCTTTTTTCTTACGAAGTCTGTGTGAAACTTTGCCGATTATTCAAAGGCTACCGGTAGGTAGGAGTTTGCGGGCTGGAATTGTAGGTAGGGCGAGGAGCGAAAGGTTAATTTGGGTAGTTTGTAAAGAATTTGGAAAGTTTCACTTTGCCGCTGAGAAACTTTGGTTAGGAATTCATGATGGCTCGCTTGTGTGTTCAC
>DASXPQ010000228.1:0-3097 GCA_036493575.1 Pirellulales bacterium | reverse complement strand
ACACCCGCAGCCGGTGATCGTTCAGCATTTTGCGAAACTGCCGCAACGCGGTTTGTGATAAGTCGGCGGGCTTGAGTTGGTGGCGAGCGTCGATTTCGATTGCGTCGGCACCAATTTTCGCGGCCAGCGGAATCGCTTTTCCCAGCGGCACACGCAAACTGGGCAAATGAATCCCGATTTTGAGCTGTGGCATAACGTCCGCTGATTGTTGGTCTTCGTCGTGGCGTTGGAAAGACCTGAAATGTATCGATTATAGCAACGCCCGCCAGAGCCACCTCGCTTGCCGCACAACCGCTTGCAAATTGGAGCGGCATGGTACATTCTCAGCATTACTATGCTCACGGTTTCTGCTATTGCAGCATTTTTGGAAGATTTTGCTCCCCAGCGGCTGGCGGCCGAGTGGGATAATGTAGGCCTCCTGGTGGGCGATGCGCGCCACAGCGTCGAGCGCGTGATGACTTGCCTTACTATCACTCCGCAAAGTGTGGAGGAAGCGATTAAGGAAAAGGCGGAGCTGATTGTTTCGCATCATCCGTTTCCGTTTCATGAATTGAAGCGAGTGACCACCGATACTACGGACGGGCGAATGTTGCTGGATTTAATTCGGACGGGCATTGCCGTTTACAGTCCGCATACGGCGTTCGATTCGGCGCGATCGGGAATCAATCAACGACTGGCGGAGGCATTAGGTCTGAGCGATATTGGGCCGCTCATTTCCGACAGTATCGATCCGAACGTAGGAACCGGGCGCTACGGATTTACCGAGAGTTCAGCCACCCTGGGACAAATGGCAGCCAGGCTAAAAGATTTTCTGAATTTGTCGGGCCTGCAGGTAGTGGGTGATGCCAGTATGCCAGTCAGCGCGGTGGCCATTGCCTGTGGCAGCGGCACCGAGCTGTTGGAAGCGGCGCTCCGCGCAGGTTGCGATTGCTTTGTCTCGGGCGAAGCGCGGTTTCACACCTGCCTGGCGGCAGAGGCGCAGGGTATAGGTTTGATTTTGGCTGGCCACTTTGCCAGCGAGCGATTTGCTGTGGAGCGATTAGCGGAACTGCTGGCCGCGGAATTTCCATCTGAAACCGTGTGGCCCTGCCGCCAGGAGCGCGATCCTGTGCAATGGTTGTGAGCCGGGTCGCTTCAACAACTTGCCTGCATGAATCTCTGCGACAACTCGCCCCGAGAACTCGTAAACGGACACTTTTAAAAGTGTCGACTTTGACGATTGCGTGCGGGTTTCCGCTTCGTTGACTGGTTCAGTTGGCGGTCTAAAATGGTCGTTGCCAAGGGCAAGGCGTAGGTATTACGCAAAGTTTCTGCGGTGCAACCGATATTGTTGGGGGAGTTGGCAGTTTGAATATCGGCACACGGTTTGCGGCTTCTAGTTGTTCCTGAAAATCCCCTAACCGTGACAGGTGAAACAGAATATGGCCATTCGATTTCTTACTGCCTTGCCTGTCTATAACGAGGCACGGCACGTTCCGCAGGTGCTGGACGAAGTCCTCCGCTACAGTAGCGAAGTGTTGGTCGTGGACGATGGATCGACCGACGGCACGTCGGAACTATTCGCCAAGCGGCATGATGTGCACGTGGTGCGACATCCAAAAAATCGTGGCTACGGCGCCGCCTTGCGGAGTGCGTTTAATTTTGCGCTGTACGAAGATTACGACGTGCTGGTGACCATTGATTGCGACGGTCAGCATCAGCCGCGGATGATTCCGGAATTTGTGGCGGCGTGCGCCGGCGTGGATATTGTGTCCGGCAGCCGCTACCTGCAGCAATTTGCCGGCGACAGCCAACCGCCGGAGGCGCGGCGGAAAATCAACGAACAGATTACGGCAGAAATCAACTGTCGGCTGGGGTTAAAACTAACCGACACCTTTTGCGGCTTTAAAGCGTATAGCGTGTCGTCTCTGGCGAAATTGCGGATTACCGAGCCGGGGTATGCCATGCCGCTAGAGCTATGGGTGCAGGCGGCGCATCGAGATTTCAAAATCGTGGAATTGCCGGTGCCGCTAATTTATCTGGAAGAGGCGCGGTCGTTCGGCGGATCGTTGGATAACGCAGATACCCGGTTGCAGCATTATCGGGATGTGATCGATAGGAGCGTCGCAGCCCTGCATGGCGAAGTGCCGGCACAGTTTCGGAAGCGCACGCCTTGTGCGGGAGCTGCGCCGTGAGCCGTTCTTGTTCGACGGCAAAGGAAGGCTGGCCAAAAACTAGTGTCGAAGGGGTCGCCAGGGCGTCGGCCTCCTGTTCTACTCATTCTGATGTTCTTTCGCTGGAAAAAGACAGCGTTTCGTCAGACAATAATCGCGGCGGACCATTTTCAACACGCGCAAACAACGTGGATTCCGAGGGCGCAATGTTCCGCTGGTCTGAATGGTCGCCTCGGGTGACACGACTGAATGCACCGCGGGAGGACGGGGCCAAGCTGATTGAGCCGCCACTGCGGCTGGCGGGCGAAATAGCTTCGGTCAATCAACAAACAATTCTTGGCTCGGATTACGATCTGCAGGGCCGTACGCTGCCACAATTGGCGCGCGAAGCACGTCAGCAACTTTTGGCTGAAGCACTGCGCTATACGCAGAGTTATCGCGATGTAGCGGTGCCCGCCAATCCAAGCCGGCTGATTTTAGCAGGCCATCAGCCGGAAATGTTTCATCCCGGCGTGTGGTTCAAGAATTTTGCGTTGGCGCAAGTGGCGAAGGACCAAGGCGCGGTGGCGGTGAATTTGCAGATCGACAGCGACACGATGAAAGCCGCGTCGCTACGAGTGCCCGGTGCATCGGTCGATCACCCGCGGTTGGAAAATGTGTCCTTCGACAAAGCATCCGCTGAAGCACCGTTCGAGCAGCGCGCGATTATCGATCGCGCATGCTTTGAATCGTTCGGCCAGCGGGCCGGCAACCATTTGCGCTCGTTAGTGCCCGACGCGCTGCTAGCGCGCTATTGGCCGCTGGTCGTAGCGCGGTCTCGTGAAGTTAATAATGTGGGGGCGGCAGTTTCCCAAGCCCGGCATCAATGCGAGGGCAATTGGGGACTGCAGACGCTGGAGATTCCGCAAAGCCACGTGTGCGATCTGCCGGCAATGCGGTGGTTC
>DASXPQ010000227.1:0-2163 GCA_036493575.1 Pirellulales bacterium | reverse complement strand
CGCTCGTCAATGTAATCTTTCGCAGCGACCAGCATTCGCTGATCGAGCCATTCGTCGCGCTCGGCCGGATTGGTATCTGCATCCAATTTCACGACCACAACGTACGTATCGCCTTCTCGATGTGCCGGCTGGTTAATCCACGCGGGCGGTGAGTTCGGATCGCGCTTCGAGTTGTTTTCAGCGACTGCCGCGGTGGATCGTTCTGCCAGCACTTTGGCGTTATTCTTTTCGGCCACTTTTGTAACAGCCACGGGCGTCCGTTGAACGGCTTGAACTGTATTGATTACCGCTTGGATGCCCCCACGCTGCGCTGCGAAAGTACAGAACAGCACGAACACCAAAACGGCACAAACTGCCAACACGCCCAGTGCATGTGGATGAAACAGAACAAAAACGCTTAAATGCAACAACTTGATGAGCACCACAGCAAGGAAAATTGCGCTGATAATCAGCAATAGGCTGTGCCCGTTCATACTTCATCCTCCCGCCGCCGGGCGCGGCAATTGCGCGCGCTCGGAAACCGAAAGCCACGGACTGGACAATTGCACGGCAATGGCCACCGTGGCCGTGAGCATCAAACCCCAAGGCTGCGGAAAGCCCCAGAACAGCGTGAGCACCCACGACCAAAACACGACGCATAGCGTACACCAAATGCTTAACCGCGTACCGCGCAGAGGGTCGGCCTGCTTCCACCACCGCGGAATCACAAACAAAAACCCAAAGTAGGCCAAAAACGCAACCAATTCCGGCGATCCTTCGGCGTTGTAAAACTCATTATGGAACAACTGGAATGGCGACCGGTCATCAAAGTGCAGCTCGTGATGTAACGAAACCATCAACCAACTCATTAAACCGTAGGCGGCGGCGCCGATTACTAATCCCATTGCCAGCATCACAAACCGGCGCAGGGCCGCGTCGCCGCGCGATCCTTCCCAAAATTTGGCGGGTATCAAAACGGCCCAGGAGCCCAACGTCGACGAAGCCGCCAGCCATGCATATTGAACAGTATCTACCGGGCGTCCGCGCAGTAGCATCACAACCAATCCCACCACGAAGCAAATAACAGTCGACAACAACAGCGAGCCAAGAAGTTGTGTAATGCGCTCCCGAGGCGGGCCAGGCTGATAGAGCGGAGTGCTGGAGATTTTTTGCCAACGTTGACGAGTAGGGCTGTGCAAAATGGCAGCCGGTCGCAAACGATGTCCGGAGTCGCCCGCCTGGGCAATTTCCCCGGATTGTTTTGCTGCACCGGCGCGATTGATGTTAGCGCCTGGTGTTGGCGCGGATACACCGGGTTGGCCAGTTCCGCTGCTGGCGGCGAGCTTTTTCGCCTGGTGTCGGCGATACAACCAATAACAGATCCCCACGCTCAATAGGAACTCGCCAAATGTGGTCCCCCTGTGGCCCTGCGCTGTCAGTCCGCCAGTGCTTTCAATGAGGAAAAAACCGCCATACAACGCGCCCCCCAAAATCGCCAGTTTCTGCCAAGGCTTGAAGTTCTTTTGCACCCACCAGGCCGACAAGTCCGACCAGGTATCGTGGAACCAACGAGCAATGGGGTCTTCATTCGGGCGAGGAGCGGCAGCGTTTCCGGACGGCATGGCTTTCCAACGATTGTCAGTTTGGGCATCAACTTGCGCGGATCGGTCAGCCTGGTTTGCTGCGGCGATTTCCGGCGCTAATGAGTAATCAGCGGTTTCGGCTGAGACCGCCAATGAAGATGCAGCCGCCATGGCCGCGGTTGGGCCCGCAAATCGTGCGGCAGCGGTCAAAGCTGCACCGGCCGGGACCGGTGGCAGTAAATCAATCAATTCTCCCACGGAGGCAAATCGCCGCTGCGGATCTTTGGCTAGCGCACGAGAAACGATCGTGCGATACGGTTCGTTCAGCACAGTTAAATCCGGCTCGGCGGTCAAATGCTTCATCAAAATCTCGCCGACGCTTTCGCCTTCAAACGGCACGTGGCCGGTCAGCATCTCGTACAAAATGATGCCCAAGGCGTAGATGTCGATTTCTTTGCCATACCGGCCATTGGCAATTTCCGGCGCCATGTAATGCACGGTGCCCACGCTGCCGGTTTGGCCACTGCGCCGGCTGCACGACATGAATTTAGACAAGCCGTAATCGCCGATTTTGACGATCCCTTCGTCGACGAAAATGTTG
>DASXPQ010000226.1:0-2736 GCA_036493575.1 Pirellulales bacterium | reverse complement strand
TGCTTCCAGACGAATCTCATAATCGCCGCTTACGGTCGGATCAAAGCCTGGTGTTCCCCATCCGTTGAAACCCTCATTCTCCGAGTTTTGAGCGACATTATTGGTTGCTCCAAAAACGGCGAAAGAACCCTCACCTGGATGCCCAGGATTACCCGGATCGACTACAGTTGATTTAAGCGAATTGGTGCCGTAACCGTTATCGTTAACAGTCGTAACGTCTAAAAAAGGATCGACCGCAACAAAGTTCGTGCCACCACTCGGATCATTATCAACCAACAACAGAAAATGAATGCCGCTTGCAAGTGCACCAGCAAGCGTGCCACCCGCGCCGTTGACATCGGTGTTAATCGAGTAATCGAAATTCCAACTCGCCCGGGGGGCTATAACAGTACCGAAATTGCCTGCGTCAAAGTCACCGTAGTTACCGCCGCCCTGATAATTCGTGACATTGGAAAATCGCACATGGGCCCTCAAGCCAAGCTCGATTGGGCCGCTAGTGCCAATGACAAAACTCTCGTCGAGATTACCAGTGCCAAAATACAACCGATGAGGATCTGCTGGAGGTGTATGCCCGTCTCCGAGTCCGCTTGTTACGGGACCAAACGTTTGGGCCGCCGCGAATTGCGCAGTCAGGACCATTGCCATCATTGCTGCACTTGCCAAGATGATTCTTTTCATCAACTGTGTCTCCCTTGCTGAGTATTGATATTTACCGCCCTGTGCCGTTACTTTGACAGACGGCACTTTAATAGCGGCTATCGCCGTAGTCAACACTTTTGGGGATGTTAGTTTTTTTCTGTAAATTGCTAGAATAATTACAAACCGAAATTGACCGAAACAGAGCATTTTTGCGACCAAATGGCTTCTTTTTGACCAAATTGAGCAATGTCGATCCAATCGCCCCCCAAAAAGCCGCTGAAAAAGAAGCTGAAGCTGAATAGCTACCCGTGGTATTCGCCCCGGTTTTGGCACGGCATGCGGCTCGGCGATTGGCTGAAGCTGCTGCGCCGCGGGAAGTTTCGCATTCATCCGCTGCGGGTTTGCATGGCGGGAATTATCACCGGCTGCGCGGCGGGCAATTCGGTGTGCGCTTTATTGCAGCGAACAATTTATGGCCGGCGGATTGCCGCCACGGAAATTTCCAATCCGCCGGTGTTCATCATTGGCCATTGGCGCAGCGGCACGACGTTCTTGCACGAGCTGATGGTTTGCGACCAGCGGTTTTCTTACCCGACGTATTACCAGTGCTACGAGCCGAATCATTTTCTGGTGACCGGCTGGTTCGCGCCGACGCTGTTGTATCCGCTGTTGCCGGGCAAGCGGCCGATGGACAACATGGCGACCGGTTGGAACCGCCCACAGGAAGATGAATTCGCGCTAGTGGCAATGGGCTCGCCAACGCCGTACTATCGCATGGCGTTTCCCAACGAGCCGCCTTTGGACAACGAATTCTTGGATATGGAAGGTTGCGCGCCGGAAAAACTAAATCGTTGGCGGAGCGACATGCGGCGGTTTGTGCAGATGCTGACGATGAAGAACCAAGGGAAGCGGCTGGTGATGAAATCGCCGCCGCACACGGGCCGCATCGAAGAGCTGGCGAAACTGTTTCCCGGCGCGAAGTTCGTTCACATTGTGCGCGATCCTTACACGGTTTTTCCCAGCACGCGGCGATTGTGGGTCTCGCTCGATTGGGCGCAAGGTCTGCAACATCCGCACTATAAAAATTTGGACGAGTATGTGCTTTCCTCGTTCGAGCGCATGTACCGCGGCTTCAACCGGCAGCGGCCCAGCATTCCCGACGCGCAATTTTGCGAACTGAAATACGAAGATTTGGTGCGCGACCCGGTCGGCCAAGTGCAACGAATTTACGAGGAACTGAATCTCGGCGATTTCGATAGCGTGCGACCCAGCATTGAAGCTCACGTGGGGACGCAGAAAGATTACAAGACCAATACTCACGAGTTGGAACCGGAACTGCGCGACGAAATTAGGCGAAGGTGGAGCGATTATTTCGAGCGGTACGGGTATTCGTGAAGTTTGGCATCGCTTAACTTCAAGCCCAGGGACCATCGCGGCGACGGCGACCGCAACCCTGGGCTTTTTGCGTGTTTTTTTATCGATTTGATCGTTTTTCATGCCACACACTTTGCGTGATCTCCGCGGCGATGCAGTGCGCATTTGGCAAGCCGGCTTGGATGCCGTGCGGTCGGAAAAGTTGATGCGCGAAGCGATCAGCATGGATGGTGATATGCTGGTTGTGCGCGATTTGCACGGCGAGCGAACGGAGATCGATTTGCACGCCGTGCGGCGGATTGCCGTGGTGGGGGCGGGCAAAGCGGGAGCGGGCATGGCGGCGGCCCTGGAGGAAATACTTGGGGCGAAGTTGGCGGAGGAGAAGCAACTGAGTGGGTGGGTGAATGTGCCGGCAGGTGGGATGCAGTTGGAGCTGGGGGACGTGCAAGCGAAGGGCACGGAAGAGAACACTGCTGGACGAGCCAGCAGTGGCACCCGGGCTGAGTCAATAGGTTCGCCATCCCCCTCACCCCGGCCCTCTCCCGCCAGGGGAGAGGGAGAGGAAATACACGGTCTTGCGGCGGCCTATTACCCTATCGCAACGAGTCGAATCCATCTGCATCCGGCGCGGCCGGCGGGGGTGAATGAGCCGACGGCGGAAGGAGTTCGAGGGGCGGAAGAAATTTTGCGGTTGGTTGGATCGCTGACCGCGGACGATTTGTG
>DASXPQ010000225.1:0-3409 GCA_036493575.1 Pirellulales bacterium | reverse complement strand
CACCCCCAGCGTGCCCGAACCGACCAAGCCCGTTCATCCAACTCAACTGCAAGGCCGCATCGAACTGCGCGGCGTCCGCTTCAAATACGGCACCCGCGAAGTACTGCATGGCATCAATTTAAAAATTGAACCCGGCGAAATGATCGGCCTCGTCGGCCCCACGGGCGCCGGCAAAAGCACCCTGATCAATCTGATCTGTCGCTTCTTCGATGTGGCCGAAGGGGTGATCGCCGTCGACGGTGTCGATATCCGCTCCTACCCCGTCGCCGAATACCGCAAGCACATTGGCATCGTGCTGCAAGATCCGTTTCTGTTTTACGGCACCATTGCTGAAAACATCGCCTATGGTCGCCCCCATGCCTCACAGGACGAAATTGTCGCCGCCGCCCGGGCCGCCCGCGCTCACGAATTCATTCTCCAGCTCCCCGATGGTTACGACTCCCTTGTCGGCGAGCGTGGCCAATCCCTCTCCGGCGGCGAACGCCAACGCATTTCCATTGCCCGGGCGTTGCTCATCGACCCGCGAATTTTGATCCTCGACGAAGCCACCTCCTCCGTCGATACCGAAACGGAGCGCGAAATCCAAATCGCCTTGGATAACCTCATTCGCGGCCGCACCACGCTGGCCATCGCCCACCGCTTAAGCACGCTCCGCAAGGCTAATCGCCTCGTCGTGGTGGAACGCGGCCAGATCGCCGAAATCGGCAAGCATGCCGATCTATTGCGTGAAGATGGTCCCTATTCCCGCTTGCACAAAGCCCAAATGGAACTCGTCCAAGGCCTCGGCGTGTAAACGCCGCATTCCACTGCCACAGTAAAACCGTTATGACCAATCGAATTTCTGCTCCTGTCGATTTCCAACTAGCACACGACGCCTTCGGCCGCCTCGTGCTTACCATGCCCGACGGTGCCCAACACGTCGGCGTGCATCCGGTGCGCGGCTTTCCCATTTCCGATCCGCAGCGCGGCATCGCGCTCTGCACCGCCGAAGGCCACGAACTGGTCTGGATCGAAGATTTAATCCAACTGGCTCCCGCCCTCCGCACCGTGCTGGAAAAAGAATTGGCGCACCGCGAGTTTTTGCCGATCATCAAGCGTATCGTTCGCGTCTCACTGCAAACCAATCCCTGCCAGTGGGAAGTCGAAACCGACCGTGGCCCCACCAAGTTCGTGCTCAAAAGCGAAGACGACGTCCGCCGCCTGGAAAATCACCGCGCTCTAGTCACCGACGCCCACGGCATTCGCTATCTCATCCCGGACCCCGAATCCCTCGACCGCCACAGCCGCCGTGTTTTAGAGCGCTATTTATAATGTCCTTGCAACTAAAAATCGACCTTATATCGGTCCGTCATTTTCCGGCGGATCGCGGCGGTTTGGTTGGCGATTGACCGGGCAAGATCGAGTGAAGAAGTCGCACCGGCGGCCTTCGCTTCAGCTTTGACGGCACGCCGAGCTCCCTGCACGTTATTGCCGTCATCGTAATAGTACGAATCGCCATAAATCTGTGCCTGGGCCGCGCCAGATTGAATCCCAACGCCTTGCAGTGAGGCCGATATTTGACGTAGATCGCCCGACATCGCCGCGCCATAGTCAAGCAAGTCATCGTCCACATTCACCATCGACATCCGGTCGATCCCGCGGGCCGCCATGTCAATCCACATCGCCATCTGGCCGAGCGTCTTCGCGTCTTTTTTCTGGAGACGCAAGGAATCCAATCGTTGTTGAACCGACTGAAAATACTTGCGGGAAGCTTCCCTCGTTAGCGAATCACCTGTGTTGGAGCCCGACTTTGCACCGGGCGATGCCTGCGCGCTAACCGCCGGATCAATTACGGCAGCCGAATCAGCCGGAAGCTCCACAATTCCCATCAGGCGCCGCAGCCCGTCATCGGTCAAATTGCCTTGTAGCGAAATCGTGTCCTTTCCAATTTTCGCCTTCCAATCCGTCATCTCTTCCAGCATGACGCCGCTGTTCCCCAGGATGCTTAACAGAAGTGGCTTGGCAAAATCGGCCATGGACGCAGGATCATCCTGCAAATCGACGACCAGCATCGCATTGCATTTTGTGCCAATTTTGATCCCCAGGCGAACTCCCCGCACTCTGGCAAGAATCGAGGCCAGCTTGTCGATGTCGACGTTACGGCCTTTAAGGACTTCATTCGCTTTCAAACGTTCGGCGACAAATTTCTGCGGCAGAACGTCGGTCAGGTCAATGGCCAGAATGATATCAGTGCCGGCTGTATCCCCATAGGAGCCGGTCTGGGCTAAAAACTCGGACAAGGGATGATCATTTTGCTTCAATCGTTGAGCCCACCGCGCGGCCAGCTGCCGATTGCTGGGCGACAGCAAGCCCAGTTGTTTGTCACCGATTTTGAGCGCAAACACCTTGCTGCCGCCAATCGCCTCCATGCCGGAAAGCTTTTCCACAGTTCGGCCAGTCGCGAGGGCCGCTCGGTTGAAATTCAACGGTGTTTTCAAACCCATCACCGCCGCTTCCCACATCCGCGTGAAATGTTCCAGATCGTACTGTGCCGCCATGACAAACTGCGTGGCGTCCGGGGGGATTAGAATTGAACGCTGCGCGAAAGCGTCGGCCAGTTTGCGCTGCGAATCGTGGCTGCGAGCGAATTCGCTTTGCAAAATCTGCTCCACGTTAAACACAACCAGCACATTGGCCCCCTCGGGAACTTTCTGCATGAGTTCTTCAAACGGCGCGGCCGCTCGTAGCGGTGAACTTAACGCAATTCCCAGTACAAACACTGGAAAAATCCGCAGGAATGCAACGCTCATTGGTTAGTACCTTTAGCTCATAAAATATTTGATCAAACTCCACTTCCTGCGAAATGCAGATGCCAGGACGTGTGGCATGCTCTCGCGCAGCGTGAGCATGATCCACAATTCTGGTATCACCCTTACCGCGGCTTCGGCGCAATATTCCCCGTCTCCGGACTGCTCGCCGTCGCATATAGCTTCTTGGGAATTCTCCCCGCCAGGTACGCCAACCGGCCGGCCGTGCATGCTGCCTTCATCGCCTGCGCCATCGCCAACGGATCTTTCGCATGCGCAATGCCGGTATTCAGCAGTACGCCATCGACGCCTAACTCCATGGCAATCGCCACGTCGCTGGCCGTCCCCACGCCGGCGTCCACAATCACCGGATAATCCGGATCGTCGTCTTTCAGATATTCCAAACAAATCCGGATATTATTCGGATTCAAAATGCCTTGCCCCGATCCGATTGGGCTCCCCGCCGGCATCACGCTGGTAGCGCCGGCCTCTTTCAGCCGCCGCGCTGTCATCGGATCGTCGGTCGTGTAGCACAGCACCTGAAAACCATCCGCCACTAATCGCTCCGTCGCCTGCAGCGTCGCCACCGGATCAGGCAGCAGCGTTTTGGTATCACCAAGCAC
>DASXPQ010000224.1:0-2285 GCA_036493575.1 Pirellulales bacterium | reverse complement strand
CCGATTATACTTTCGAATGCGTCGGCAACGTTAAGCTGATGCGGATCGCGCTCGAATGCTGCCATCGCGGCTGGGGACAGAGCATCATCATCGGTGTCGCCGGCACGGGTCAGGAAATTTCCACGCGCCCATTCCAGCTGGTGACCGGCCGGGCATGGCGGGGTACCGCGTTTGGCGGCGCACGCGGTCGCACCGATGTGCCGAAGATCGTCGACTGGTACATGGAGGGACGGATCGAGATCGACCCGATGATCACCCATACGATGCCGCTTGGCGAAATCAACGAGGCCTTCGCCCTGATGCGAGAGGGCAAGTCGATCCGCAGCGTGGTTATTTTTTGAGCGGCCTGCTGCGGTAAGCGAGATTTCCGACTTAATCGGGAATTCTACCGGCGCGGCGAAACCAAACTGCGTTGTACTCGTTTTGACCGTGGGGCTGTCCAAAAGGAGAGAGCCCCATGTGCGACTACAGTCTGACCAACGTCCGTTCACGGCCGGCGCGCGTCGGCGACAAGCTGACGGTGCGCGATTTCGGCACCGGAACCCGTGGATTTTGTGCTCCAGAGGATTCCGGCACGGCGGTTTGTCTGCTACCTGGCACCGAATTGTCATTTGCCAGCGAAGTGATGTGCCTTGCAACCGGTCTATTCCCCTGGCGTGAACGTGCCCTGAATTACACCACCGCAATTTTCCGGCAGATCAATAAGGACAAAGTGGCGGCTCACCATGACGCCTTGGAATTTCCCGACGGCCGGTCCATTTTGCTGACGTTGTTGTGCGAAGGCCAGCAGGCTACGGTGCTGCAGCTCCCAGCGCAGCCAAAAACAACGCAAGAAACCGAAGAGCAGCGACGAGTGGATTACGTCGGCTGATCGCTCCGAGAAGATCCAAGAGAGGGCCGCCGCAAAGCGCGGGGCGGCCCTTTCTGTGCTTTTGAGATAGCAACTGCAGTTCGCGCGGTCGAGCTCAGACCGCAGAGTTCAATCGAACAATCATTCAACTTTCAGATTGGCGGCCTTGATAATCGGCCACCATTTGTCCGCTTCGGATTTTTCAAACGCAGCGAAAGCCGCCGAGTTCTGCAGTTCGCGCGCGGCGACCTGTTGCCCAAGCTTGTTAAGCCTCGCTTTCACGTTTTCATCCGCCAACGCGGCCACGGCTGCACTGTTGAGCTTGGCGACGATGTCTTTCGGCGTGTTCTTCGGCGCCCATAGCCCGAACCAGATCGAAGCGTAGTATCCTGGCAGGCCGGCCTCATCGGTCGTCGGCACGTCGGGCAGGCTGAACAGGCGAGTCTTGGCGGGGACCGCGATCGCCCGGATCGTGCCAGCCTGCACCTGGGCGGTGAAATTTGACGATGGCTCGATCATCATGTCGATTTGACCGGCCATCATGTCCTGCACCGCCGGGCCATCGCCGCGATACGGCACGAATTGGAAAGTGGTGCCGGTGAGATTCTGAAACGAGATGCCGGCAAGATTTCCGGTCGAACCCGCGCCCGGAATGCCGACGCTAGCTTTGCCAGGATTGGCCTTGAGCCAAGCAATCAACTCTTGCAGATTTTTGGCCGGCAAGCTGTTCTTCACGCAGATGAGCAGCGGCTCATAGGCCAGTTCGCTGATTGGTATGAGATCGGTGAGCAGATCGAAGTCCAACTTGTACAGCCCGCCGACCAGGACGTGTGAAGTCAGAGTGCCGATGCTCAGCGTATAGCCGTCCGCTGCGGCGCGGGCGACGCGGGAAACACCGATGCTGCCGGCCGCGCCGGTAACATTTTCGACAATCATAGTCTGGCCGAGCGACCTGCTCATCGCGTCGGCGACAACGCGGGCGAGAACGTCGGTCGCGCCGCCTGCTGCGAACGGCACCACGATCGTAATCGGTCGTGTCGGGTAATCGAGCGCAGAAGCCGAGTAGGGATAGGTTGCGGCGGCCGTGACGCCGGCTGCCAGATGGAGAAATGTCCTGCGCGCGAGTCTCATCGTCCCCTCCCCGCTTTGCTCGGCCGCTGCGTTGTTCACTCGGGCTTAAGATTGGCAAATTTCACGACCTTGATCCATTTTTCGGTATCCGCCGCAATGAACTTGGCGAAATCGGCAGGCGAATTCGGCGGCATGACGAGACCGCCCAGATCGAACAGCCGCGCCTTGATTGCAGGATCGGCGACCGCGTCATTGACCGTTTTGTTCAGCGTCTCGATGATCGGAGGCGGCGTTTTTCTGGGGGCGCCAAAACCGATCCAACCGAACGCTTCATAACCTGGCAAAAATTCCGCCATGGCCGGCA
>DASXPQ010000223.1:0-14321 GCA_036493575.1 Pirellulales bacterium | reverse complement strand
CGGACCATGAGCTGCGACAGCAAGCCGGGCATGGGGGAGAGCAAATACTTGGCGGTGTCGGCTGGCTTTTTTTCGGGGATCGCGGAAAGCAGCTCCGCGGCCCGGGCGGTTAGGACCATGACGTCGATTTGCGAGCCCCAGTGGAACAGGCGGTAGAGCATGTTACGCCGTTCCACTTGAATGCAAACCGGCGTGCCGTAGACGCTGCCCTTGAACAGCGGTTGGCCAAATTGCCAATCGCTGAGCACTCGATAGCAATTGCCGTGGTAAATGACATCATGCCCGCCGGCAATCGGCCGGACATTGACGGGATGCTGCTTGCCGTCGATGACGACGACCCAGTCGTCTTGCACTTTGCGTTCGTAGCCGGGCAACTGGCCGTCGATTTTAGCTGCCCGGTCCATGTAGCGGCGGTGAATGGATGCCGCCACGGCGATTAGCATGGCCGGGTTGTCGTGCACGATGTGCGTGGGCTGAAAGCCGGTGGGATATTCCTCGGCAATCATGTTGGTGCTGATGCGCCCCTCGCGAAACCGCGGATGCTGCACCAGGGCCGCCAGGAAGCTGATATTGTGCGACACGCCGCGAATGTAAAACTCGTTGAGCGCATCGCGCATTCGCAAAATGGCTTCTTCACGAGTGACGCCGTGCGTGATTAGTTTGGCGATCATCGGATCGTAATGAATCGAGACCTCGCCGCCTTCGTAGACGCCCGTATCGACACGGACGCTTTGCGATTCCTGGGGAGGCAGATAGCGGATCAGGCGGCCAACTGAGGGCAGGAAATTGCGGAGCGGATCTTCCGCATAGACGCGAGCTTCAATTGCCGAACCGTCCATTTGCACCTCGGCTTGGGAAAACGGCAGCGGTTCGCCCGCCGCGATGCGAATCATCAACTCCACTAGGTCCAGGCCCGTGATGAATTCCGTCACGGGATGCTCGACCTGCAAGCGGGTGTTCATTTCCAGAAAGTAAAAATTACGATGGGCATCGACAATAAATTCCACGGTGCCGGCCGATTGATAATTGACCGCGCGTGCCAGCGCCACCGCTTGCTGGCCCATGGCGGTGCGGGTGGCGTCGTCGAGAAACGGCGAAGGGGCCTCCTCGATGACTTTTTGGTGCCGCCGCTGCAGCGAGCATTCACGCTCGCCCAGGTAAACCGTGTTCCCGTGGCTGTCGGCGAGAATTTGAATTTCGATGTGCCGCGGCTGCTCGATGTACTTTTCGATGAATATACGGTCGTCGCCGAATGCGGACCGCGCTTCGCCGGTGGCCCGCAAAAAGCCCTCGCGGCACTGATCGTCATTACGCGCCAGCCGCATTCCCTTGCCGCCGCCGCCGGCGCTAGCTTTGAGCATGACGGGGTAACCAACTTCATTGGCGATGCTGACGGCGTGGTCGGCATCGCCAATGACTTCGGTGTTGCCTGGAATGGTGTTGACGCCGGCTTGGCGAGCGATTTTTTTGGACTCGATTTTATCGCCCATCTGCTTCATCGCCTGGGGCGGCGGGCCGATGAACGCGATGCCGGCTTGGCTCAAGGTCTCGGCAAAAGCGGCCTTCTCGGACAGAAATCCGTATCCGGGATGCACGGCCTGGGCGCCGGTCGATTTGCAGGCGGCGACAATTTTGTCGATCGACAGGTAGCTGTTTGCGGCCGGGGGCGGGCCGATGCAGACTGCTTCGTCGGCGAGGGAAACGTGTAGCGCGTCGGCATCGACTTCGGAATAAACGGCGACGGTTTGGATCCCCATGTTGCGCGCCGTTTTAATGACGCGGCAGGCAATTTCGCCACGATTTGCGATGAGGATTTTGGTGAACATGCGGGGAGGCAGGTGTCTGGTCGTCTGGGCTAGAGGGGGATGTTGCCGTGTTTGCGCCAGGGGTTTTCTAGTTTTTTGTTGCGCAACATTGCCAGGGAACGACAGATTCGCGTGCGGCTTTGCTGAGGCATGATGACGTCGTCGATATAGCCGCGACTCCCCGCGATGAATGGATTGGCAAACTTGGTGCGGTACTCTTCCGTCAGCTCGCTGATGCGCTCGCCGTTGCCGATGTCCTTGCGAAAGATGATTTCCACCGCGCCTTTGGGGCCCATGACGGCAATTTCGGCCGTCGGCCAGGCGATGTTCACGTCGCCGCGCAAATGCTTGGAGGCCATCACGTCGTACGCGCCGCCGTAAGCTTTGCGGGTGATCATGGTGATCTTCGGCACCGTGGCTTCCGCGTAGGCATAGAGGAGCTTGGCGCCGTGCTTGATGATGCCGCCGTATTCCTGTGCTGTGCCAGGCATGAAGCCAGGCACATCGACGAAAGTCAAAATGGGGATGCTGAAAGCGTCGCAGAAGCGAACAAACCGGGCCGCCTTGATGGACGATTTAATATCTAGACAGCCGGCCAGGACCAATGGTTGGTTGGCCACGATGCCGACAGGATATCCTTCCATGCGAGCGAACCCGACGATGATGTTTTTGGCGTGTTCCGGCTGGATTTCAAAAAAATCGGTGTCGTCGACAATTTTGAGAATCAACTCCTTCATGTCGTACGGCTTGTTTGGCTGGGCCGGTATGAGCGTATCGAGCGATGGTTCCGCGCGATCGGCACGGTCGGGCGTTTCGCGGTGCGGCGGCGGGACTCGATTATTGGCCGGCAGGTAGTTAATGAAACGCCGGACCATTTGCAGCGCTTCCACATCGTTTTCAAAGGCCCGATCGGCCACGCCGGATTTGGTGGAATGCGTTATGGCACCGCCCAATTCTTCGTGGGTGACGCTTTCGTGCGTTACGGTTTTCACAACGTCTGGCCCCGTGACATACATGTAAGAACTGTCTTTGACCATGAAGACGAAGTCAGTCATCGCGGGCGAGTAAACCGCGCCGCCGGCGCACGGCCCCATGATGACGGACACCTGCGGAATGACGCCGGACGCCAGTACGTTGCGTTGGAAGACTTCCGCATAGCCGCCAAGAGACGCGACGCCTTCCTGGATGCGGGCACCGCCGGAATCGTTCAGCCCGATTACCGGCGCGCCGACTTTGATGGCGTGGTCCATGATTTTGCAGATTTTTTCGGCATGGGCTTCGGAAAGGGAGCCGCCGAAAACTGTGAAATCCTGGCTGAAGACAAACACCATGCGGCCGCTAATGGTGCCGTAGCCGGTGACCACGCCGTCGCCGGGAATCCGCTGGTCGGCCATGCCGAAATCGCTGCAGCGATGTTCGACGAACATGTCCCATTCCTCGAACGTGCCGGGATCGAGCAGCAGCTCCAGACGCTCACGGGCCGTGAGTTTCCCTTTGGCGTGCTGGGCGTCGATTCGTTTCTGGCCGCCACCCAACTGGGCGGCAGCACGAGTTTCTTCCAACTGCTGGACAATTTTTTGCATAAAATGCTTGGGTGCCGTTCAGGCGGGGCTAGAACTGCGAAAGTCGCGAGTTCTTAATTCTACATCATGGCAGGATTTGCTCGGTATTGCCGGAAAGGTTTATGGGCGAAGATTTCCCGTGAACCTTTAACGAATGAGCGTATTTCTCGGCCGCATTATGGGACCAAAATCGTGGCCCCTTGCAGATGGCCGTGGCCCAGTTGGGCCACGGCCTGGTTGGCTTGTTTCAACGGGAAGAGCTGCGGGATGAAGCGGAGCAGCGGTTAGATCGAATGAATGCGTTACGAGCCTTTTGGCGGGTGCACTTCCGTGACGCTTTCCTGCAAATAAGTGCCTGGTTGCGGGCCTTGCCGGGTGATGCTGAGGTTGTGATCGTAGAAGTCGCACTTGCGGACCACTTTGGCAAAGCTGGGCAGAAGTCCAATGAATTCCTGCACGGGTTTGATTTCCTCGGGCTTGGTGTTAGCAGCGGCCATGCCTAAAAACATCGGCGCCATGGCGCCGACCTTGTCGATCATGTGGGCGGCCTGCCGAATGCTTGCGCCAATGTCCTTATAACTAACTTCGCACAGCGCTGGCTTCGGATCGAGACCGAATTTGGCAAACATCGATGGCAGATCAATGGCGTCGGCTTTGCCGGCCCGGACTGTCAGCAGCTTTTCCGCCGCCTCGGGAGAACAGGTGACGATCATCCAACCATCGCGGAAACCAATGACCGGTTGGACGCCGAACATCTGAAAGAATGCGGCGTGCAACTGCTGGAAGCCTTCAAGCTTGTCATCATTTTCCAACTTTAGCTGTTGCGCTTGGACCGCCGGAAATTTGCTCAAATGTTCGACGGCGCGACCGAGCAACTCGCGAATTTTATCCGGGTTCTCGCACTTCAAGGCTGAGACCGAAGCTGAGCGAGTCGAACCGTCGGCCATGGTTACCGGCATTGTCACGCAGACACATTGACCGGTGAACGATTGCAAAATATCGCGATCGAAATTGATACCGATTTTTGTTTGAAATTCAGCGAATTTGTCGAGTGCAGCCTGTGATTCGGGAAATTGTTCTCGCACAAACTTAATCGTTCCATCGTAGAGCTCGTGTAAATTCAATCCTTGATGGACTGAAAAAGCCGTGGCATCTTTGGGCACCCAAGTTTGCCAATTATCAAGCGGCTTGTTATTGGCCAGTGCCTGTCCCAGCAGTTTGGTTTCGTAACCGTCGGCCATTTTGATCAGCGACATCGAGTGGTTGTGGCCGGGCTCGGTGAATTGGACCGTGACGGCAAAATCAAGAATCGCAGTTTCGTCGAGGACACGATCCATCACACCAGCCATTCGAAGCGCTTTGGCGTCGTTTTTAGCATGGGCGCGGATAAAATCGCCGACGCCATGCAAACCGTTAAACAACGCCTGACCGTCGAAAAACACAAGCGAATCGTCGGGCTTATGCAGTTGGGCCAGAGCGGCCTGCAAGCGCGGATCGTCGAATTTCGATTTGGCTGAACCATTCTGCAAATCCTCGACGCTATGCCGCAACATGTCGTCGCTGGTGCTGATTAACACGATATCGTTGACGCGCGCGACCGCTGGATGGATTGGCGATTCCTTTGCCAATGCCAGCGTCGTAAACGTAGCGCCGCTGACTTCAGGGTGATCAACCGGCAATTTGCCATCGCTCCAGCGACTGAGCAATTCAAAGGTTTGTGCGACGCCCCGTTCGAAATCGACTGCATCCTCTGGATTCAATCGCACGGCCCAAACCACTTGATTGAATGGTCCTTCCATCCGCTCGCCGACAACCATTTCGTCGACGTTCAGCAGAGACGGCAAATTGATGGGGGCGATGGCCGTTTGCAGCTCGTCCAACTTGGCTTTGGCAGAGGTCAGTTTGTCTTCCGGCATCCGGCTGGTGATGATCTTCAGCAGCCGCGGGCCGATTTGCTCGTCCTGGAATGTCTTCCATACATCGGCGAAGTGGGCTCGCTGATCATCACGCTGCGGATTGTGATGGAAGTCAATTGCCAGAAAGGCATCTGCTGGAACTGCTTTTTTGATATCCACGGCACTTACAGCACTCGGGCTGTCCGCCCAAACCGGCGCCAACGTGGAAGTGACTATCGATACTGCAATCAGGGCGGCAAAGACTCGTGCTTTCATGCGTATTTCTCCACGCGGGAAAAGATGCTGGCTAAAATCAATCCGTTATTCGCTGCCGACGCGTCAATCTTATCTGCTTTGGCGCGTTTATCTTGAACTTTTTCAATGTTTTCCAGGATTCCGTCTGCTTTTTAAACCACTGATGGCTGGCGGCCGTTGTCAGCATTGTCCTGCCCGAATGCAAGATGCCCTGGCAGCAAACCCTTACGGGCCAACAGATAGGAACGACCCAATTAAAAAAGCGGTGCGTTGGGCTGATGGCTTCCGGCCGTTACGGCCGACAAAGGTAGCAGAGTCGTTGTTCGCGCTGACTGTGCGCTTCGATGCTAGCACGCGGCGATGGCCGACGACTCAATCAGAACATTCTTTTCCAAGCTTCTTTTTCCGACACGCCGAGACCACGAGGATCGGACTCATGCCACTTACGCTTCGTCGCATTCTGTCGCGGATGTTTTTCTTCACCTTGATCAGCGGGCTTTGCACCGCAGCCGGTTGGAGCGCTACCCAGGGTGCCACACCGACTATCGATCAGGCTTTGAAGCTGGCTCCCGTCCAAAAAGATGTCGAGTTCGATAGCCCGACGCCTGGCGAGATCGCCAAGTGCACCATCAAGGCCGAGAAAATTGGCGGCCAAACGGGCTGGGTGGTGCGCGGACCAACGGGCCAGATTCTACGACAGTTTGTGGACACCAACGGCGACAACATAGTCGATCGCTGGAGCTATTTTAAAGACGGAGTTGAGGTCTATCGCGACATCGACGAAAATTTCAACGGCAAGGCTGACCAGCATCGTTGGTTCAATACCAGCGGGGCGCGTTGGGGCCTGGATCCAAACGAAGACGGCAAAATCAATTCATGGAAAATCATTTCGCCGGAGGAAGTTACCGCCGAGGTGGTGATGGCCCTGCGCGATAAGGATGTCGCGCGGTTTAACCGTTTGTTGCTCACTCCCGCCGAAGTAAAATCGCTTGGCTTGGGAGCGGCAAAGACAAAGCAACTGGAGCAAAAGGTAACCGGCGCCACGGAAAAATTCGGCCAATTGGCCCGCAGTCAGAAAGCAATCACACCTAGTACTCAATGGGTGCATTTCGGCGGCAGCCGGCCAGGCATTGTACCGGCGGGCACTGACGGTGCTAGCGGCGATGTTACCGCGTATGAAAACGTCGTGGCGATGACTGAAACCGACGGTAAAGATGGGCAAGTTTCGGTCGGCACCTTGGTCAAAATTGGCGATCTTTGGCGAGTGATCGATGCTCCGATCATTCTCGATCCCAGCAATAAAATGGCCGATGTGGACGGCTTCTTTTTCCAAACTGCCACACGGCCGAACGAAACCGCTACGGCTGAGAACAACCCTGATGCGCCGCCAGAAAAAGTGCAAAAGATGATGGACGAGCTTTCCAAGCTCGACGAAGCAGTCGGTCGTGCCACCACCGAGGTAGAATCCACCCGGCTGAACGATCGTCGCGTGGAATTGATGCTTGCCATTCTGGACGAAGTTGGCGAAAAGGATCATACGCAATGGGTCAAGCAATTTGCCGATTCAGTTAGTGCTGCCGCACAAACCGGCACCTATCCGACCGGCGTCGACAAGCTGAAGGAAATGTACGATCGTTTGGAGAAGAATCCGCAGGACGCGGCATTGCTGCCCTATGTCAAATTCCGTTTCCTCACCGCCGACTACGGCTCCAAGCTGCAAAAGCACGAAATCGACTTTGTGAAAGTGCAGTCGGAGTGGTTGGACAACCTGGAAAAGTTCGTGCAAGACTATCCGAAGGCACCGGATACCGCCGAGGCTCTGTTGCAACTAGGCGTTGCTCAAGAATTCGCCGGACACGAAGAGAAGGCGAAAAAGTGGTACGGCCAATTGGTGTCCGACTTTGAAACCACCGCATCGGCCACCAAGGCCCGTGGTGCTTTGAATCGGATGGACAGCATCGGTAAAGTGATGCAACTGCGGTCCAAAACAGTAACTGGTCAACAGGAAGATTTAGCCAAGTACCGCGGCAAGTACGTGCTGGTTCACTACTGGTCCACGTGGTGCGAGCCGTGCAAAACGGATTTCGCAGAGCTGAAGGAACTGTACGCCAAGTACGGCAAGAACGGCTTCGCTTTGATCGGGGTGAACCTGGACGGCACACTGTCCGACGCCAACGATTACCTGGCGAAAAATAAGTTGCCCTGGTCACAGCTGTGGGAACCGGGCGGATTAGATAGCCGGCTGGCCAACGATATGGGCGTGTTGACATTGCCCACGATGATTTTGGTCGACGACAAGGGTACGGTTATCAATCGCAGCGTGCACATCAGCGAGCTGGAAACGGAACTCAAATCACACCTGAAATAGTTCAACTGTCACTGGTGTGCATCCAAAATTATTCAACTGGTAAACTATTCCGGTTGTAGAAATTGCAAAGTCGCCGCGGTTTTGGCGAATGTGCCATCGCTGCTGTATGGCTGCAATATAAAATCTCTGCGCGCAAAAAAATGGCGCAACTCGTGATTGCATAACTGTAAACAAGTCTGCTTGCAGTGTGTTAACAGCAGAAGCGTCACGTCGATTGGCATGGAAATCGCTTTACCGGTCCCCGCGATGCCCAGCAAGGATGCTCGGGCTACAAACTCATCCGAATCACCGGATGGAACCGCGGGAGGGATCGTCATGCAAGAAGTGCATTATTCGGCGTTGTTATGGTTGTTTGGGCTCATCCAGTTTTCAGGGTGGACCTGCGGCTTTCTTGCGCGCTGGAGCGCGCGCTGGCGCCATCAATCGGCCTGCCATGTGGCGTTCGTTTTAACCTTGGTTGTGGTTGGCTTTTCCACACCGCTGGCACTCGCGCTGGGCACGAAGTTTTGGCTGCTATCAGCCACAACGCTAGCAGGCATGATCTTACTGGCGATTTGGGATTTCGATCATCGCCGCCGCCCCGCGACAATCTGAATTTGATCGCTCGTATGTGCCTGTGGCTTCATTGATTGCACGCTGCGCTGGAACGTCTGTATCCGGTGTATTGCGATAGCATTGCCAGCGGTCTTTTAATCGCCACTCTTGGCAAAAGCGAAAAAAAACTCCCCTTCGGCATAACCCGCAACCGACACCTATTCTCAGCGGGACAATCGATCGACAGCGGACATCGTCCTGGGCGACCACGCCAGCGGACCCACTTGTCGGAATGTGGTCAGCGCCATGGCGCACGCCAACCAGTTCGTTCCGCGTCGAACGCTCGCCAGGCACGGTTTACACAGGAGGGAATCATGCATCGTCTGTTTTGCTCGGCGGCTCTGTTGAGCATCGCCCTATTCGCGCCCTGCACTGCTGGGGCGGATGATCAACAAATGGCCCAGCAAATTGCTGATAGCCTTACGGGCCGGTTGAAAAACTATAGCGTTGGTGTCCGTGCACAAGATGGCACCATTTGGTTGAACGGTTCAGTTGCCAATCAGAGCCAAATGGCCGCGGCCATTGAAACCGCGCAGAAAACACCAGGCGTGGAGCGAGTCGTCAATAATTTGTCGATTGGCCGACCGGCAGCTGCCGCGCCGAGCGATAATCGTGCGGGCCTAAGGCAGCCGGTTGTGCAGGCATCGATGGAATTGCCTGAACATGCCCAACAGCAACTTTCGATGGGCGGCTTCGGTGCCGACGCCAGCGACGAACAACCATCCAACGGATCTCGGCAAGCCTCGCAGCCGCGCAATCCTGGTTATTACCCCGATGCGCCGGCCGCGGTTGGTCCAGCGGTGAATGCCGGTATTTCTCCGGCGAATATGAATTCCGCACCGGCCATGATGCGGCCGATGAATCAGATGAATCAGCAGCCGATGCCGCTGGCAATGAACGGATCGCCATACCATCAGGCCGCTATGCAAAACGGTCCGCCGCCCGGCGAAATGATCGGCGCCCCGCAACCAATGCCGTCGGCAGGTCCGATGGGACCCGGTGCTCCGGCTCCTTCTCACTTCGATCATCCGCAGATGCCTGGCTATGCCTGGCCCAGCTATGCTTCGTATCCGAACTATGCGGCGGTGACCTATCCCAAGCAATACTCGCCGACAGCTTGGCCGTACATCGGACCATTTTATCCGTACCCTCAAGTGCCGCTTGGCTGGCGCAAGGTTACGTTGGAATGGGACGACGGCTGGTGGTTCCTCGATTTCAAGGATTCGCACTAACGCAGGGTGACGGCACAGATGTCGCCTATTGATCGACGACTTAAACGGCGTCGAAGCAAAAGCACAATCACACCTTCAAGCCCATGGGTTGCAACCCATGGGCTTTTTGTTTCGCACCTGTTTAACGACTCATCGTTCGTCAGTGCGGTTCGCCGATTTTTAGGCGTTGGCGGGGCGCATGCTGCTAGCAATGAATCACCTGCTTTTTCATCAGAACCGGAAAAACCTGCAAGTTCCGCCCAGCTTTACTCGATAACTAGAAGCAATCGGCGGTGCCGTGCGCCGTCGGGTTTCCATTGAGGAGCTTTGGCATGTTACGCAGATCGACTTGGCTCGCTTTCGCAATCCTGGCGGCCGCGACGCTTACCAACACCGGTTGCTTTTGGATCGCCACCGACGGACCTAATTTGGGTCCCCTGGCGATTCCAATTCCCGTTAGTCCGTACTTGCAAAAGGAACAAGAGGACCGGTATTGGGTCCATCTGCGTTATGAGCGCGTACCGATTCTCGGCCCTATCACTGCTGGCGGGCCGGTGCATGCATTGGATCCGCCCAGCGACGACGAAGTCATACGGGCTTTGGAAAAGGCACGCCCCATCCAAGGCGGCGTATCGCTGCTGCACGAGGAACAACGAAACAACGTGCGGATCGTAAAGGAAAAAATTGCCGATTACGTCGATCCACCGCGCTTTTACCCGCTCCTCGGCCCCGCGCAATTGCACCATGCCCACTATAAGTGCACGGCGTATTTCACAAACATTGTGCGAGTTGGTTGGCCGGTGCCGTACACGAAAATCGACGAAGACGCGTCCGAAGTCTTGTACATTGACCATAACCACTTCCACGTGGTTGGAAATGTCGATTTTGGACCGACCAACGGCTATTGACCGACGGGCGATTATTCAATAAATGTTGCCGGATTCGGTGATGCACGTAATCCCCGGCAATCCCTTTGGAGTCTTGCCCATGTCCGGCTCTGCCAGTTTAAGTTCGCGGATTGTATCCCACATGGTCGAATCGGTGTGCGCTTCCACGGCCCAAACCGATCCCTTTCCGCACGTGATTGTCGGCGACTTCTTTCCGTCCGACGTGTACGACGATTTGCTGGATGCGCTGCCGCCCGATGAGCAGTACGAGAAATTTGGATATGCGAAATTCCACGCTAAGGACGGCTCCAGCAATCGGCGCCGCTTTGGCATGGAAGATAAATGGCTCGATCGCTTGCCTACAGCTCAGCGGTCGCTGCTGTACGCTGTGCGACAAGCATTGGGCTCAAATCTGGTAAAGCGCGCGGTGTTTGCCAAGGTTAGCGCCGGCCTGGCGTTCCGCTTTGGAATGCCGGAATCGGAAGCTAGCGATTTAGATGGGTATGCCTTGCCGGAATTGTTCCGCGAATTTGCCTGCTACCGTATCAAGCCGCATCCCGATACACGCCGCAAAGTGGTTACGATGCAAATCAGTCTGCCGCGCGACAACTCGCAGCCGCAACTAGGCACCGAGTTTTATCGCCGGAGTTTGAATCCGGTGCATCTGATGCGGGAACCGCACGGGTTTGAAGTCGTCAAATGCACGCCGTACGTTCGCAACAGCGCCTATGCATTTAGCGTGCTCAATAAAATCACTTGGAAAAGTTGGCACGGCCGCTCCACGTTGCCGGCCAATGATGTCGTTCGCAATACGATTTTAAACATCTGGTATACGAACGAGGCGGACGCCAATCGAGACGTTTATCGTCAAGCGGGCGAAGGCACTCAGTCTTTAGTTCAAGCGGCCGCCGCCTGAAATCCTGCCCATTCTTCCCAACCTGATGTCGCTAGCAGGTTGTTCTTGCAGATTCTGGCATGCATGTAGGCATTGCCGTCTGTCGAAACTACACCGGTCGAACCGATAACACCGATAGCCGGTTACCTAAGCGCGCTGTAATTAAGTCAGTGGCTCTTCGCAGCATCTCCAGAGAGGCTGTGACAAGCCGCCGGTAAACCCAGAGCGCGTAGGGCCGACGTTTTGCCAAGGATGGCAAAACAGTTACGCACCGATTGCTGCGAACAAACAGGAGGTCGCAGTGGTCGGCGCCATACGAGTGCCACGCTCACGCGAAATTGAATCGTTGTGAAGCGGGGCACGTCCACTAGGCAGGGGGAACAAGGATGTCCAATGCCGCCGTTCGGCTGCTATTGACCGTTGCGCTATGCTGTGCGTCGTGCAGCACCGGAATCGCAATTGCACAGGCCAATGAGGCGGACGATATGTTCGCCGTCGCTGTCGACCATTACTCGTCAAAGCACTGGGAGTTGGCCGTCGAGGGATTTCGCAAATTCCGCGAAAACTATCCCGATCATGCCAAGCATGCCAGGGCCATGTACTTTGAGGCCCAATCTCTCGTGCAGTTGGACCATAGCGCTGAGGCGTATTCTTTGTTTGTGGACGTTTTGGCCGAACAGCCTGGCGCGTCCTATGCGCGATCGGCATTGTTCGGCGCCGCCGAAGCGGCTGTCTTGAGTGGACAAACAAACGAAGCGCAAGTCCGTCTCTTGCAGTTCCAACAGCAATATCCTGCCGACAAGCTCAATGCCAAGGTGTTGATGTATCGCGGCGATTTGGCCATGCGCGCCAACGATATCTCGGAAGCTGAACAGTATTACCGCGATTCCATCAAGCGATTCGCTGATCAACCCAGCGCCGACCAATGCCGTTTGAATCTGGCCCACGTCCTGGAAGTCCAAAACCAAGTGGATGCCGCCGACCAAATGCTCCAGGAGGTCGCCCGGCAGGACCATAGCCCCTGGGCCGAAATGGCCCTGCTCCAGTTGGGCTCCAAACAATTAACGGCCAGCATGCCACAGGCTGCCCTGGAACTTTACGAGGCGATTGAAAAACGTTTCCCGAACACTCCCCTGTTGCCACAAACGCACTTGGGTTGCGGCCGCGCGCTCTATCAATTGGGCCATTTTGCCGAAGCGGGCGCTGTGCTCGCACCATTGGCCGACGATAAACAACTCGGCGCGGCTGCCCGCTACTGGATTGCCATGTCGCAAAAGGCGGACATGCAAATGAAAGCGGCCGCGGAAAAGCAACGCCGCGAAGCAGAGGCGGCTCAAGCCGCCGAGGCTGCCAAATCGGTTAAGGCCCCTGTGGCGCATACTCCAGCGCCTGCGACAAATTCATCCATCATTACTGTCGCACCGCAACGTGCCGCTGAATCGACTCAATCGATTGTTTCCTCGCGCCGCGACCCCAAAGCCGCACCCACAACGCAGCACCCGGTTGCGGAAGTGACGATTGGCGATCAGCCTTCGGACCAAACATCCGATCAGTCTCCTGCCAATGAACCGAGCACTGAAAAAGCTGCGCAGCCTGCGGCATCCTCGGTGGCGAGCACGCCGAAGTCCGGCCTGCAGCAACCTCTATCCGCTGCTGGCGTGGTGGCGTTGGACGATCAAAGCCGGCGTCGGTCGGCCATGATTCGCTATCAACAGGCCGAGGCGATGATTCGCGGCCACCAATACGATAAGGCCATCGGCATGCTTGAAATCGGGGACAACTCCGGCGACGATCCCAGTACTTTGGCCAACCGCTACTTGTTGGCCGTTGCATTGCAAGGCTCTAATCGCGACGAAGAGGCAATCCAGGCTTTGGACGAGTTAAGCGCCGTGCTGCAAGCCAAACTGGTAGCCGCCGATGCTTCGTTCACTCAATCGCCCCACACCGCCCTGCGTGTGGCAGTCGCGCCGGCTGAACCTGAGGCATCTCCGCCGCCGGCCGCCCTCTCCGAAAAGGCCATCGCCGATGCCACCCCGTTTCCAAGCAGCAACAATTCGCTGTCGGAACAAGATTTAACAGCCCTTAAAGCGTTGAACGATCAAGTGCAGCTGGCTCGGGCCAACTCGCTCCTAGCGCGCGAAAAATATGCGGAAGCCATCGTGCCGCTGCAAATTTATTTGGCCACGCCACGCAAAGATGCCGGCGCGGAAAATGCTCGTTCTGCCTTGGCCATCAGTTTGGCCACCGTCGGTCGAATTCCCGAAGCCCAGCAGGCGCTGGCCGATCTCAAATCGAATCACCCCGGATGTACTTTAATTCCATCCACCACTGAACGGGTTGCCCAATCTGCTTATGCCGCTGAATTGTTTAAGATCGCAGGGCCACTATTCAAAGAGCTGGCTGCCGACGGCAATCCGCCCGAGCTGGTTTCCAAAGGCTTAGCCGGCGCTGCCTGGTGCCTGTTCCAAACCGGCGACTACGAAACGGCCGATCAAGCGTTTGGCAAGTTCTTGGACGCTTTTCCGAACGATCCGCGCGCCGCCGAAGCTGCCTTGGCTCGCTGTCAGGCCATCGAACACGAGAGCAACGACAATGCCGCCGCGACTGCATATCGCCAAGCAATTAAGCGGTACCCACAGTGCAAACAGATGCCGCAATTGTTACTCGGAGCCGCCAAATTATACGACCGCCTGCAACGGCCCGAAGATTCAGCTCAACTGTATCAAAAACTCGTCGCCGATTATCCCAATTCACCTGATGCCGATTCCGCCCTGTACAGTTGGGGTTGGTCGCTGCGCGACTTGGGTCGCGGTGCAGATGCCGACAGGGTATTCCAATTGTTGTACGAT
>DASXPQ010000222.1:0-2909 GCA_036493575.1 Pirellulales bacterium | reverse complement strand
GGACACCGAAAATGCGACCATCGGCCAGCCAAAATTTCCCAGCGCGATGTTGTTCCATCCCGCAGGCCCAAACGCCGGTACGCCATTGGCCGCCACAATTAGAAAATTTCCCGCATACACCAACCAGCGGATCGGCTGGCGTTCGTCGCTCGCGACAAGATTAAGCATCTCGCCGCTTGCCGCCAGGCTCAACAACAGCGCCACCGGAAACAACCAAGCGCCGGCCGCTGCGCCCAATGCCCGAGTTTTATCCAACCAACACAAACCTGCAAACGCGGCAATAAGAAGCATGCCGACAAGAAGACGATGGCGAAGCACGGAATTGTTATTGCCTTTAGTCTTGGAAGAGTCGCCGTCATTCAACTGCGCCAGGCGACATCCGGTTAGTATTAAAAAGCCGCGGCCTAGTCTGGCGATCGCTAAACCGCCCACCGCGCTCATCCTTCCAGAGTTAACCCACCATACCGCCGATCGCGCTGTGCATAATCACGGATCGCTGCATGCAAATCTGTCACTTCAAATTCCGGCCAGTATTTGTCGGTCACCCAAATCTCCGCATAGCTAATTTGCCATAGCAAAAAATTGCTGACTCGCATCTCCCCCGCAGTTCGGATCAGCAAATCCGGGTCGCGCATTTGCGCTGTATACAGGTGATCGGAAATCGTTTTTTCGGTAATTGCCGCTGCCGGTAAACTCCCCGCTTCCACTTGCTGAGCAATATCGCGAACCGCATCCAGCATTTCGGCCCTGGCGCCATAATTGATCGCCAGACACAATCGCATACCGCCATTGGCCGCGGTCATGGCAATGGTTTTATCCATCTCTTCTTGCATCGCGGCCGGAATGCCGTCTCGCCGACCGATGACCGCCACCCGAATATCGTTCTCCATGATCGTGGTTCGCTCCTCGATCATGTATTGTTCCAGCAGGTGCATCAGAAAATTGACTTCTGGCTGCGGCCGCTTCCAGTTTTAGCTCGACAGGCAATACAGTGTGAGCTGTTCGATCCCCAGCCGGGCCGCTTCTTCCGTAATGCGGCGCACGCTGGCCACACCGCGGCGATGCCCCTCAATCCGCGGCAAGTGCTGTCGCTGCGCCCAACGGCCGTTGCCGTCCATAATCACTGCGATATGCTGCGGCATCTTCTGACGCGGCACAGGCAAGGTTTCAGCAGGAGCAGGTGCGACGTGCGACACGAAAGATTACCAGCAAAGAGACAATTTCGGAAAACGAAAGAAATAAGCGCGCCCATCTTATCGGCGCCGCCCCGATGTAGAGGCGCGACCCTACATTATACTTCACACTGCACAGCACCGCGCCTACCCTCACCGGCAAAAATGGTTTGCTCCCGGTCCGGGCCAACTGATACCACTTCCACCGGACGGCCGACAAGCTCGCTCAGCCGCTTCAAATAGCTCCTTGCATTCTTCGGTAAATCCTCTAGCTGTCGGATCTCGGTAATCTCTTCCTCCCAACCTGGCAGCGTTTCAAAAACTGGCACCGCACTGCGCAAATCGTCGACATGGCTGGGAAATTGGGTCACCTTTCGGTCATTGATTTCGTATGCCGTGCAAATTTTCAATTCCGGCAACTTGCTCAGCACATCCAACAGCATCACCGCCAATGCATCGACGCCGCTCAGTCGGGCCGTATATTTCACCGCCACCGCATCGAACCAGCCGCAACGCCGCGGCCGCCGTGTCACAGTCCCATACTCATTGCCGCGCTCCCGCAAATGATGGCCGATTTCATTATTTTGCTCCGTGGGAAATGGCCCGCCGCCCACTCGCGTTGAATAAGCTTTCACCACGCCCAGCAGTTTCGTAATCCATCGTCCCGGCACGCCCGACCCGCTCGGCACTCCCACTCCCGAACTGTTGCTGCTGGTCACGAACGGAAACGTGCCGTGATCGATATCCAGCAGCGCTCCCTGGGCCCCTTCGAACAAAACTCGCTTCCCCGACTCCACGGCTCCCAGCAAATAATTAGTCGTGTCGGCCACAAACGGCTTCAGCCGCTGCGCATATGCGGTGTACTCGGTGAAAATTGCCCCCGCATCGAACGGCCCCATCCCCGTTTCACTGGCAAAGCCTGCGAGTTCCTTATTTTTGGCCGCAGCAATATGGTCGATCCGCTGCCGAAAGTTGTCGCGATATAAATCCCCCACCCGCACGGCGTAGCTGCGCCGCACTTTGTCGCTGTAGCACGGTCCGATGCCACGCATCGTGGTGCCAATATTTTCGCCGCTGGAACAGCTTTTATCCAGCACCCGATCTTCCGCAATGTGCCACGGAAATATCACGTGGGCCCGATCGCTGATCATCAAATTCGATCCGACCTGAATGCCGCGCGAAACCAATCCGTCAATTTCTTCCAAAATGCTCTTCGGATTAAGCACCACCCCGCCGGTCACCACGCACTGCACGCCGCTGGCCAAAATTCCGCTGGGAATCAGCGACAGTTTATATTTCTCTCCGCCGACCACCACCGTATGCCCGGCATTACTTCCGCCCTGATACCGAACAACAATCTCGTGCTGTTGGGTCAGCAAGTCGACGAGCTTGCCTTTCGCCTCATCGCCCCACTGCAATCCAATCACACAAGTTGCCGGCACAGAAAATCCCCTGAATTTGCTAACTCGTTAAGCCCAAACCCTCGATTTTACGGCCCGCATTCCGGAAAGCCAAGTGCGGTATCTTAACCGCAACAAATCCTGCATCCGCCCTGATATTCGCTCGTCTACGCAACCATTCACCAATTAGTTCATCCGCGCGGAAATTGCCGGCAGTACTCATACACCGCCATCGCCACCGCCGTGTGCACGTTGTAAGCAAACGGCAACCCGAACACCGGTATTTCAACCACTTGGTCAACCACGGCCAGCTCTTCCTCCGTTAGCCCCATTCGTT
>DASXPQ010000221.1:0-3976 GCA_036493575.1 Pirellulales bacterium | reverse complement strand
TTTGGCGTGCGGCAGGTGTGGCTGTATTTGCGCGGCAAGGAATATACTTCGCTGCCATTTCATACTCCGATGTTGTACGGAGTTGTTCGGCATCCATTGTATGTAGGCTGGTTCATGGCGTTTTGGATGACGCCGATGATGAGCGTGGGTCACTTGCTGTTCGCGGGCGTGCTGACAGCGTACATGGTGGCGGCTTCGAAAATTGAAGAGCGCGACCTGACGAATCACTTTGGCCGGCTGTATGAGGATTACCGACGACAGGTGCCGGCGTTTGTGCCGCGGATTGGGCGGCGTAGAAGTGCCACCGAGGCAGCGGCGGAAGCGCGGGCATAAGAGCGGATTGGCCGCTAGCAATGCTCGCACGGAAACTTGCAGTTCTCCTCTATAGTAGGGGTGTGAAATCGGCCGATAAAGTTTGGCGCGTTACAGTTTTCTTAAAACACCAGCGCTGCCAATACCATGATTGCCGATACGCGGCTTTGCATTGCGATTATGCTGGGGCTGATGCTGCCGGCGCTGGGATGTGCGACGGTTGCTAGCGGCCTGCGCTCAAAAGTGACATTCAATACCAATCCGCCCGATGCTCATGTGGTGATTCACGATAGCAACGGTCAAGAAGTTGCTTCAGTGCAAACGCCGGCGCAGGTGAAATTGGATCGGAGCGTGAGTATGACAAAGGCGGCTCATTATACGGCGACAATCGAGGCGCCGGGGTACCAGCCGCAACAGGTCGACATTAACTACACGCTGAATCCGTGGACATTTGGGAACATTCTTTTAGGCGGCATTCCCGGCCTGATTGCGGATGACGCTAGCGGGGCGATATGGAAACCGGAACAGGACAAGATCAGCGTGAATTTGAATCCACTAGCAAATTCGTCTCAGGTTGCAAACACTCCGGTCATAGTGCCTTCTACTGGCAACATTGTCCAAGCTCCAAGCAGCACGGTCCAAAAGGTTGCTTATAATCAGGCGGCTAAGCTGACGAAGTGATGCTTGGTGTGCGCCCGCTCGAGCTAGGATGCTTCGACCCTCTCCCGGCATCTCCTTGGAAGGGAGATACGTAAATGCGGTCAGTCGGATGGAAAGGGAACTGCTTCGCCGGCGATTTCGCAGAGGGCGTTTTGGGCGGCGTGCTGCTCGGCTTCTTTTTTGTTGCGGCCCCAGGCGGGTTGGTAGCGGTGGGCGCCGACTTGGGCGGAGATTTTGAAGCACTTGCTGTGGTCGGGGCCTTTTTCGTCCAGCAGAGAGTAGGTGGGCGTGGTGCCGAAATCGCGCTGGGCCAGTTGTTGCAACAGCGATTTGTAATTGCCGCCTAATTCGCCGGCGACCGCGGCGGTGATTTCCGGGCCGATGAAGCGATGGATGAAATCGCGGGCGGCGGGCTCGCCGCCATCGAGATAGATGGCGGCCGTGAGGGATTCGAATACATCGGACAAGAGCGATGCCGGTATGCGGGGATGGGTGGTCATGCCCTTGCCGAGAATTAAAAAATCGCTGAGGCCGAGCTGGTCGCTGATTTTTGCGCAGGTGCTGCGGCTGACGACGATCGATTTGATTTTGGTGAGATCGCCTTCCAGATAATCGGGGAAGAGGTGGAACAGGCGTTCGCAGACGAAGAAGCCAAGAATAGCGTCGCCGAGGAATTCCATTCGCTCGTTCGATTTCAAGCGGTGCAGCGCGCCGGAAGCGTGCGTGAGCGCGCCAAGCAGGAGCGCTTTGTCGGTGAAGGTGTAACCGAGGCGCGCTTCGCACTGCGCGAGTTGATCGGGGGACAAATCCTCTGTCCCCGCGGGAGCAGAGCGCTTAGTCATATGACTAGATACTCACAAGGCGACCAGTGAAACTGGCAGCCCGTGGAAAAAGGGGACTTTTGACTGTCCCCCTTTTCAACGGACGGCGGGAAAACGACCACAGCTTGATGTAAGTCTAGATTGGAGTTGGCTTTTTGTCAATCGAATGGGGCTTGGCGACTGCTCTTGAACGGCCAAGCAGCGGCTGGTAATGAGTTCCGGCCGCCGGTAATGCTGAGCCGATGGCAGCGAAATGGCAGACTTTGGCCCGCAATATTTTCCAGTCCGGTTATAGGGGCCGAACCACCCAAAACGTTTTGCCGTAATGGCTTGATAGAGGCACCGCACGATGTACTGCGTGGAACTTCTGCTGGTGGGCCGGTGCCGACCCAAATCCCCTTTGAAAAATTCTGTGTGATCAGGAGGAATCGTATGAAGGCTGTGTTTTCACGATCGGGCTGGTTGCTGACGGGCGTTGCCGCAGTGGCACTGTCAGTTGGATTGAGCTATTCGCTGCGGCAGAATCAAGTGGTCGGCGCCGATCAGACGTCGACAGGCGTGACGTATCCCGCGCCGACAGACCACGTCAAACAGACGGACTCCAGCGGGCCGACGAAGACGCCGGCGGAGCTAAAACAGGACCCGGTGGTTGAGCAGGCAAATAGTTTATCGCGAGCGTTTCGTCAATCGGCCCATGTGGCAATGCCCAGCGTGGTGACGGTGTATTCGCGCGAGTCGGCGAAGAAGGTGAAAGCGGAGCGCGGCGAGCGAGGTTTGGGCGGCGGCAACATGCCATTTGGCGGACAGGATCCGTTCAAAGGGACGCCGTTTGAAGGGCACCTTCGGGACATGTTTCCACAGGGACCCGACGGAGAGAATTACAGCTTGCAGACTCCGCCGCGTGAAGGAATGGGGACGGGCGTGATCATTGACAAATCGGGGATCATTTTAACGAACAACCATGTGGTTGAAGGAGCTGATACGGTAACGGTTCACTTTTCCGATGGCCGCGAGTATAAAGCGACCGAGGTGAAGACCGATCCGCATAGCGACCTGGCCGTGGTGCGCATTAAGGCTGACGGCGATTTGCCTGCCGCGCACTTGGGCGACAGCGACGAGCTGGAAATTGGGGATTGGGTGATTGCGATTGGCAATCCGTTTGAGCAAGAGAAGACTGTGACCGCCGGCATTATTAGCGGCAAGGGACGCTCCGTGGGGATGAACCGCGGCGGGTTCTTGCAAACCGATGCGGCGATAAATCCGGGCAATTCCGGCGGACCGCTGGTGAATTTGGCCGGCGAAGTTGTCGGTATTAACACAGCCATTGCCTCCAGCAGCGGCGGTTACCAGGGGATTGGATTTGCGATTCCGATCAATCAGGCGAAGTGGGTCACCGAGCAACTGATTAAGAACGGAGCGGTGAGCCGCGGATATTTGGGCATTGGCATTGGTGAAATTCGCAATGAACTGGCGTCCAAGCTGGGCGTGAAGCCGGGTGAAGGTGCGCTGGTGAGCGAAGTGTTCCCGAACACGCCGGCTTCCGAAGCCAAGTTCCAGGAAGGTGACGTGGTGACGAAGTTTGCAGGCCATGAGATCCATGGGCCGCGCGAAGTGCAGGAAGCGGTGGAACGTTCGAGTTTGAACACGGCCGAGCCGGTGGAAGTGATTCGCGACGGCAAACCGGTCACCTTGAGTGTGACTGTGAAACCGATGCCGGAACATTACGGGATGGAAGAGCGCGGTCCGGAAGAGCATTTGAAAAAGGCGCCGGAAACTTCCAGCTATAGCGCCGAAGATTTGGGTCTCTCGGTTGGCGACATGACCTCCGATGAGACCGCCGATACGTACAAAGGGTACGAAGGCGTTGTCGTGCGGAAAGTGAGTCCGGAAAGCATTGCCGCCGAGAAGGGATTGCGTCCGGGGATGCTGATTCGCAAGGTTGGCAAGGCCGCGGTGCATAACGTGAAAGAATTTGAAGCGGCGATGAAGAATGAATCGCTGAAGGATGGTGTGCTGCTGCAAATTCGCACGGAGCGAGGAAGTCATTTCGTCGTTCTGGAAACGCAACAGTAATTCGCTTCGCGGAATAGTGAAGAGGGAGCAGGTGAGGGGTTGCCTCTCACTCATCTGCTTAGTCTGGTCTGCATGTGCCGGGTCCCCACGAGCCCGGTCACGTGGCCCCG
>DASXPQ010000220.1:0-3781 GCA_036493575.1 Pirellulales bacterium | reverse complement strand
AGCTACCGCGACGTCGCAGCAATGTGGCAGCGGGCGGGCGATTTGCTCAACGAGCAAACCAATGAAGAACTGGCCAAGGCCGACAGCAGTCTGTCGACCTTGTTTTCCGGCAAAGATTTTGGCGAGGATATTCTGGGCGCCTTCCAACCAGAGGGTCAGATTGTGGTCGCACGGCAAGAATTTGCGCAAGACAAGCCCATGCCCGCTATCAAACTTCCGGCCTTTGCCTTAGTTGCTGAAATGAAGGATCCGGCGAAAATGCAACCGGAGCTGCGTCGCATCTTCCAAAGCCTAATCGGCTTCTTGAATATTGTTGGGGCGATGAACGGGCAGCCACAACTGGAACTCGATATGGAAAAAACCGACGCCGGTCAATTCGTTACATCGAGCTACTTACCCGAGGCCAAAGCCAAAGACTCGCTAGGATTGAAAATTAACTACAATTTTTCTCCGTCCATTGCTTTTGCAGGCAGCCGGTTTGTTGTGGCTAGCACCAAGGCAATGGCACATACTCTGGCAACTGCCAAGGGACCGGATCGATCGGCCGGTGACGGCGGCCAAATTGTCAACACAGATGGGGTTCTGCATTTTGACGCGCTAAAGGAAAGCCTTCGCGATAACCGCGCACAACTTGTTGCTCAAAACATGCTGACCGAAGGCCATTCAAAAGAAGAGGCTGAAAAAAGAATCGACTTATTGTTAGAGCTGGTTGGTTACATCGATCAACTTACTCTGTCACTGGATACCACGCCAAGCGAGCTACACGTGTCCTTTGATATCGGACTGAAAGCAACGGACTAAAATAAACGCACGTTGCCGGCGAATAACTTTCTCAATCCCGCAATCTGAAAGCCGCAATTGGGTTTAGAGGGTTCTATGCCTTCGGCACTCGACTCCATTGATCCGGCCTGGGCTTGGCGAGCATTCGTGCCGAGCGATGGCCAGCCGTGGGATCGAGCATTGGCGGCTCATCTGTTTCGCCGCGCCACCTTTGGCGCCACCGCCGCGGCAATTGATGCGGCTCTCAAACTGACTCCCGCTGCCGCTGTCGACCAAATAATGCACGCATCGGACGATACCGGCGCCTTCAGCCGGCAAAGCGATGAATTGGCGAACACTGTTTTGGCAACGGGAGATCCACACCAGCTGTCCGCCTGGTGGATCTACGTCATGCTTGGCACCCCGCATCCGCTACTGGAGCGCATGACGCTTTTCTGGCACGGACATTTTGCCACCAGTGCCGACAAAGTGACCGATGCGGCGTTGATGCTCCAACAAAATCGCCTGCTCCGACAATACGCGCTTGGCGATTTTCGTGCGTTGGTTCACACAATTTCGCGCGATCCGGCCATGCTCGTGTATCTTGATTCGGCAACCAATCGCAAGGCTCATCCGAACGAAAATTATGCCCGCGAATTGATGGAGCTGTTTTGTTTGGGCGAAGGCAACTATTCCGAACACGATGTCCAGGAGTTGGCGCGCTGCTTCACCGGCTGGGAAATTAAATTGGGATCGTTCCGCTTCAACCCCTACCAGCACGATTCAGGCTCGAAGACAATTTTTGGCAAAACCGGTGACTTCGTCCAAGGAGAATCGATCGACTGGATCCTCGAGCAGCCGCAGGCGGCTCGGTTCATCGTGGGAAAGTTGTTTCGCCAACTGGTATGTGACGAGCCAACTCCTCCGCCACAGTTGCTTGAACCGCTGGCAATTGAATTATGCGAACAACAATGGCAAATCGGCCCCGTCGTGCAACGCATTCTCGGCAGCCAGCTCTTTTTTTCTTCGCACGCCATCGGACGCAAAGTGCGTTCGCCGGTCGATCTCGCCATCGGCTTGCCACGCTCACTCGAAGGTACCGCCAACGCCCGTCAATTAGCCACGGATTTGCACCAAAATGGTCAGGGGCTGTTTTTTCCACCGAACGTTAAGGGCTGGGACGGCGGACGCACGTGGATCAACTCGTCGACGATTTTAGGTCGCGCCAACATGGTGGCTCGACTGATCGGCGACGAAAAAACCCATTTCGGCGGCAGTCGGCTGGATGAATACTTCGCACGTCTGGAGTTGAACACGCCAGAACAAATCGTGGATTTATTAATCGACACGCAACTTGCTGTGCCGTTGTCTGTGGCCACCCGCCAGCGGTTGATCGAAATCTGCCGCAATAATCCAAATCGAGCTGCCGGCTGCGCCGAGGCGATTCACGCCCTGGCCACATTGCCTGAGTTTCAATTATGTTGATTATAACCAGTGGAGAACAACCATGAATTCATCGCGGCGGAAATTTCTGGCCACGCTAGCCGGCGGCTCTGCCGTCATTTCGTTAAGTGGACGTGTCCCGCACTTTCTGGCACATGCTGCGGCCGCTGAATTGGACCAGCGGAAAGATACGATATTGGTCGTCGTGCAGTTAACCGGCGGAAACGACGGCTTGAACACCGTGATCCCGTACAGTCACGATGCGTATCGCAAAGCGCGCCCTAAATTAGCAATTGCTGCGAAAGATGTGCTGAAGATCAACGACAGCATTGGCCTGCATCCTTCGGCGCGCGGGCTATCTGAGTTGCTGCAAGCCGGCAAATTGGCAATTGTGCAGGGTGTCGGCTATTCCAGCCCCAACAGATCGCATTTCGAATCGATGGATATCTGGCACACGTGCCTGCGCAAGGGAAATCCACGCACGACCGGCTGGTTGGGGCGGTTCCTCGATGCCTCGCACACGTCCACGGATGTCGATGCCGCTGCGATTCATATCGGGCTGGAAAAACAGCCTTTAGCACTGGCGACGGAAAATGTGCGTGTCTCCTCATTTGGATCGCCCGAGTCGTTCCGGCTTGAGGATGGGGGCAGCCGTAAGTTTCGTGATGCCATTCGTGCTTTGACCGGGACCGATCAGCAACCGTCTGATCCGCTCTTGGGGTTCCTACAAACCAGCACGACGTCGGCATTGTCGACCAGCGAGCGTATTGCGGAGGTGCTCCGCGATTATCAAACTCCAGTCGCTTATCCGGAAAGCGCCTTTGCGAGCCGGCTTAAAACGATTGCCCAGCTGATCAACGCCGGCTTAAAAACGCGCGTTTATTATGTCGAATTGGATGGGTTCGATACGCATTCGCAGCAAGCGGCAGCGCATGCAGCCTTGTTGCAGCAATTCGGGGGCGCCGTTCGGGCCTTCATCGAAGACATTGAGCATCACGGCCATGGCGAGCGCACGTTGGTGATGTCGTTCAGCGAGTTCGGCCGGCGGGTTGCCGAGAATGCCAGTGAAGGAACCGACCATGGAGCAGCCGCTCCTATGTTTGTCGCCGGATCGCGCGTCGGTGCCGGGTTGGTGGGCGATCATCCGAGTTTCGACGATCTGGAGGACGGCGATCTCAAATTTCACACCGACTTCCGCCAGGTCTATGCCACGCTGCTCCAAAACTGGCTTGGCTGGCCCAGCGCCGCGATTCTGGGCGGCGAGTTTTCCGCGATCGACTTGGTAAAAGCTTGAACTGATAACAATACTCAGTCGTTACAGGCGGAATCTAACCGATCTCAGTCCAAGATTTACGGCGTAAGAGGTCGGATCAAGATCGTCTCTTTATTGCTGCCGGACTCGCGCCACTTTACCTTCAATTATTACACAGACTAGAATTAGCATCCTGCCATCCAACCCCCGACACGTCCTGAGGACCGCGATCTTGACCGACGACCATATTAATCTTCCGCCATCGACAACTTCGCCACAACCATCGTCGATCAACCCAGGCGTACAACCTGCGGCTCAGGAGCCTAT
>DASXPQ010000219.1:0-4185 GCA_036493575.1 Pirellulales bacterium | reverse complement strand
GCCATCATGCTGTTCGAGTTTATGCTCTGGCCGCGCAAGCATTTTCGCGTTTGGCGCGTCGGAATGGTCAAAACCTGGCTCCGCGCACACATCTGGCTCGGCCTGCTCACCGTTCCGCTCATCCTGCTCCACAGCGGCTTTGCTTGGGGCGGCCAACTCACCACCATCTTGGCTTGGCTGTTCATCGCCGTAATTGTCAGCGGCATTTTTGGATTGATCATGCAGCAGTGGCTGCCGCGGGTAATGCTCGACGAACTGCCCGCCGAAACTATCGTCTCGCAAATCGACAACGTCGCCCAAAATCTCTGCGGCGAAGCGGAGCAACTCGTGGCCGCCGTCTGTGGCTTGGAAGTCGAGGAACTTACCGCCGCGCGCACTGGCCAATTCGTTGCCCCGGCCGTCGACGACGATCCGGAAAGTGCCGGTGGCCCGCGCTATGTCACCATCGGCGCCGTTCGCCAGGTCGGCAACGTCCAAGGCCGCGTTTTGCAAACTCAAGTCATCGAACCGATTCCCGGTTGCCAGCCCCTCGCCGAGGCCTTTATCCAAGATATCGCACCGTTCTTACTCGACGGCAGCGAGCAATCAACGTTGGCCGACTCGCACCGAGCGGCCAATTATTTTCAGCGCTTGCGCACAGCGCTCGATCCACAAACTCACGAAATCATCGATGTCCTGGAAAGCTACTGCGACCAGCGCCGCCAGTTCAACCGCCAGCGCCGCTTGCACCGCTTGCTTCACGGCTGGCTGTTAATTCACTTGCCCCTGTCCGTTGTGCTCATCGTGCTCATGTTCATCCACATATTCACGGCATTGAAATATCGCTGAGCTTCGTTCTTCCGAAAAGGTCCTCTACAACGCTCCCCTTGGCCGATGGCTCTGGAAAAACAAACCACTGTCAAGCAGCGTGCCGTCCGCATTCCGCTGGATTATTTCCAGCATAAAAGCGGTTTGGAACGCTGGAAGATCGGATTAGCCGCGGTGGCGGTTGCTGCAGGGCTCCTCTACATCGCTTGGAGCATCCTCAGCAGCGGCGGACCAAGCCATTATTCTCCCGGCCCCTTGGCCGCGGTCCACTCCATGTGGAACGACCGCTGCGAAGTTTGCCATCAAAGTTTCACTCCCACTGCGGCTGGTGCTTGGTCCGGCAATCCGCATGCCTCCGACGTCCTCTGCCAGGCCTGCCATCGCGGCGAAGAACATTCCAGCAAGCAGGTCGCAACCGAAGTCGCCAGCTGCTCCGCCTGTCATAGTGATCATCATGGTCGCGATGCCGACTTGATTCGCGTCGCCGACGCCAAATGCACCACCTGCCATGCCGACATTGCCGCGCACATCAAATCCGGCACCCAACCGCTCCAGCCGGCACTAGCCAACGTCGCCAGCTTCATCACCGATCATCCTGACTTCCGTTCCGCCAAGCGCGATCCTGCCCAAATAAAATTCTCTCACTCTCGCCACATGCGGCCGGGCATCACTTTCGGTCTGAATCCGCTGACGTTGAACGATCTGGCTCCCGCCGACCGCCAACACTACCGCCAGCAGGGCCAAGCCGACACCGATTTGATTACTCTCAACTGTTCGTCCTGTCACCAGCTCGACCGCAATCAGTCGGTCACTCAATCCGGCACGGCGACTGATCAAATCACCCGCACAGCATTCTCCACAACGGACAATCCACCCCGCCCAGCCGGCGATTACATGCTCCCCATCAGTTTCGAACAGCACTGCCAGGCCTGCCACCAACTCACCTACGCCGGCCGCGCCAAACCTACCGAAGCAACTGCCGAAAACAACACCCGTTACCTCGCTGCAAAACAAAGCGAATCTGTTCCGCACGGCTGGAGCGACGAGCAACTTCGCCACTATCTGACTCAGGTCCTCGACTCTCGGTTCATCAACAATCCAGACCATGATTTGTTGAAAGGTCCGCTGGAATCTGCTGTGAAGCAGCCGCTAGAAAAATGGCGTCTTCCTAACCGGCCCCCTAAGCCAAATGAACTGCTGCAAACCGTCGGCGAATATCTTACCGATGAACAGCAGGCCGCCGTAAAAAATCTACGGCTGCAGTGCATTGAGTGTCATCAAATGTCGCCGCAGCCCAACAGCTTGCAAGTGCAGCCAGTTTCCACGCGCCCCGTCTGGTTTGCATATGCCAAATTCGACCACATGGCCCACCGCGCGGTTTCGTGCCAGGCTTGTCACAGCGGTGCTTACCCCGGCGATTTGCCTACCGAACCAACCGCGATGGAAACACTCGATGGCGAAAACGTTCCCATTCCCGGTCGTCAATTATGCCTTCAGTGTCACAGCCCGCCGCAGGGCAGTGGGACCGATGTCACCGGCGGCGCCCGGTTCGACTGCGTCGAGTGCCATCGCTATCATCATGGAGACAGTCCCTGGCACGGCTCCGGCGACTCAGCCGCCGGCGTCTCCCGCGAAGTTACCGTGAAAGAATTTATCGACGGCCCCTCAAAGCCGGACAAGTAATCGCTTCCGACTCGACGACATCCTTTGCATGATCATCCAAGAACTTCACAAACTGCAGCACGAGCATCACTATTTGCCCGCCGCTGAACTGCACGCTCTCTCGGACCGCATCGGTGTGCCGCTGTGCCGGTTGCACGAAGTCGCCAGCTACTTCCCCCACTTCCGCCTTACGCCGCCGCCGGTCGCGGAAGTGCGCGTTTGCCGCGATATGGCTTGCTGGCTCCGCGGCAGTGCCGCCTGCAAGCAACACATGTCCACGCTAGCCGGCGAAATCGGCGGCGGCCAAATCGAGGTGGAGGGCGCGTCCTGCTTGGGCCGCTGCGATGGCGCTCCCGCCGTCATGGTCAACGACATTGTCTATTTTGATAAATCTTTGAACGAGCTGGAATCGATCGTCCGTCTTGCCGCCGCCGGTCAGCCGTTGCCATCACCCGGCCCCAACTGCGCGCCGCTCGGGTTCCAAATCGATGTCTACGATGGCAAGCCGCAATACAACTGCATTCGTAATTTCGTTGAAGCCTGGAAAAAGGATCCCGATCCCGACCTCAAAGCGCGGCGCAAACGCGCCGGCGAGCCCGTTCTCAAAGCCATTGAAACCGCCAATCTCCGCGGCATGGGCGGCGCCGGTTTTGCCACTGTTCGCAAATGGACCACCGTTCGCGACGCCCCGTTCTTCCCCAAATACACCGTCTGTAACGGCGACGAAAGCGAGCCCGGCACGTTCAAAGATCGCGAAATCCTCCGCCGCGCCCCCTGGCTGATGATCGAAGGCATTAGCATGGCCGCCCTCACCGTCGGCGCGGAAAAAGGCTATCTTTTCATCCGCCATGAATACCAAGACGAAATCGCCGCCGTCCGCAAAGCGCTGCGCGAAGCGCAAGAAATGGGCGTCACCGGCCGCAAAATTCTCGGCACCGATCTGAACGTCGAACTGGAAGTTTTCGTCAGCCCCGGCGGTTACATCTGCGGCGAAGAAACCGCCCTGCTGGAAGCCATCGAAGACCGCCGCGCCGAGCCGCGCAACAAGCCTCCGCTAATGTCGCTGGAAGGCCTGTTCGGCAAACCCACTTCCATGAACAACGTGGAAACCTTCTCGTGGGTACCTTCCATCCTTGCTCGCGGCGGCGAGTGGTACAAAAAATCCGGAACTAACGGCGGCACCGGCCTCCGGCTGGTATCGATCAGCGGCGACGTCAACCGCCCCGGCGTTTACGAAGTCCCCATCGGCCAAACCGTCCGCGAACTCATTTTCGATTGCGCCGGCGGCATGCGCGACGGCCAACAACTCCAAGCCATTTGCACCTCCGGCCCCTCCGGCGGATTCCTGCCACCGACGCTGGAAGTCGCCAAGCAGCCTGCTGCCTTCACCAAAACGCTCATCGAGCGCGGCATCATCAAAGCCGACGACAAAACCATCGACATGCTCAAAGTGCCGCTCGATTTCGACGTCTTCAAGCCCTTCCCCGATTTCATGCTCGGCGCCGCCTTCGTGGTCTACGGCGATAAAGCCAACCTCATGGAAGCTGCCCTCAACTGCACCGAGTTTTTCCGCAACGAAAGCTGCGGCAAATGCGTCCCCTGCCGCATGGGCTCGCAAAAAATTGTCGAAATCCTTTCCGGCATGCTCAACGGCCACACTCCCCAGAGTCTGCCAGTCACACAATCAAATATCAGACAATCAGGCTTACCACTTCT
>DASXPQ010000218.1:0-2561 GCA_036493575.1 Pirellulales bacterium | reverse complement strand
AGGAAGTCATTTCGTTGGAGTTGGCAAATGGGTTGCGCGATGCCGGTTACCATGTCGAGATGGCAGTTACGTCATGGACTAACGGGGAGTTTCCGCGTCGACTGAAAGGACTCAATCATCCTTACACTCAGATGCGGCTCGGTTACATTTCTGGCACGCCGAGGTTCAACGAAATGAGGATGACGGCACATCAGCTCGTTTACGTTCCTGCGCTTTGGTCGACCTATGGCCGTTTCATTCATAGAACGGCTCCGCGAAAAATAATTCATACCAATTGGCATCATTTACTCCTGCTGCTTCCATTTCTTCGTCGAAATCGTGATCTATTTTGGCTCCACGAGGTCATTCCTAACAAATCGCGGTACCGTAAACTATTCTCGATTTTTGCGCGGCGCCTTTCTTGCTTTGTTGCGGTGTCGCATGCCGTGCGCGAATCTCTAACTGCACTGGGCATATCTCCGGATCTCATTACGGTGATTCACAACGGATTGTCAGAGTTTCCAGTTAGCCCGCAATCTGGTGACCAATTAAATGTTCGAATTGGAATTGTGGGGCAAGTCGGACCATGGAAGGGTCACGAAGACCTGCTGGTCGCTTTTGCACGTCTGGTGCCCGAGTGTCCGAACTGTGAGCTTCATATTTTCGGTGCTGACAGTGGAGGGTATGTCGAATATTTGCGGAATTTAATCAGTGCTTGGAAGCTGCTCGACAGGGTGTCGTGGCATGGGTTCATCTCAGATCCGTCGGAAATTTATTCGAAGATCGATATTTGTGTTGTGCCCAGCCGGTTCAAAGAGCCTTTTGGGCTTGTTGCCGTAGAGGCGGCGATTGCGGGCGTGCCGTGTGTTGCCACAAACCAGGGCGGCCTGCCGGAGATCATTCAAGACGGCGTCACGGGGTTGTTAGTTGAACCAGACAATCCGTTGAGGCTAAGCGAAGCGCTCAAGCAGTTGGTTAAGAATCCGGTACTTCGCAGCAAATTGGGCGCGGCGGCCAAGCTGCGTGCCAAAGATCACTTCAGCCGCAACCAATTCGTCGCCGAGTTTGCTGCTTTGCTCGAAAAATGCTAGGAATTCTTAGGGATCGGGAGTTTTCATGGCAGGCTCGTTAGGATTTACTTTTCTTCAGTGTTGGGTTGGGGCGGTTGCCTTGATCGCTCTGCTTTTATGGCGACAAACCGCCTACATGGGGATTACTTGCCTTTTTGCCTTTGCCGTTTCGAGTGCAAGTCTATCCGCGTTTTTCTTCGGACGCTTATGTGGACTCTCTGAGGCTTGGATCACTCCCTTTCACGAGCAGGTGTTCATCTACTCAGGATGGATGTGCTGGGCCATGGTTGCAGCCATGTGGTTGGCGTGGTGGCCATCAAAGCGGAAAAAGACGCGCGCGAAAGAGCGACTGGGGGACGGCCCGATGTTTCCGTGGATAACACGGCAATTCGTGTTTTTTGCGTTGGGATTAGGAACCGTCAGCACGATTGCCCTCCCGTTTGTTTCGGGGGTTCCAACCGTCGGAACCGCGATGACTCTTTTAGCTAGCTGGCTGAAGATCGGGCTGATCGCGGCGGTGATTCTCTTTAAGAAGTCCGGCAAACTTCAGCCTTTGTTAATAGCGATCGCCATGTACGTCCCAGCGGCGTTTATCTACGCTCTTCGAAGCGGTTACGCGCCATTGTCGCTCGACGCGATTATTCCGATTGCCCTGGTCGCCACATGCCTGAATCGCGTTACGCTTCTATCGTTCGCAAAGCTGTTCGTCTGGATGGTGCCTTGTGTTTACCTCATGTTCAGCTGGCTGGCCTCACGAAACGTCATCAGATCGGGTGAGCTTGAGCAGTATTCGATGCAGGAGCGCGCCCGTCGATTTGCTGATGTATTCGTAAACAATCTGATCGGCTTAGAGGTTAGCCGATACGACATTCAGTATTTGCTGTTTGAGCGGATTGACATGAGCGATATCCTTGCTCAAGAGGCGGGGTTTGAAACTTCCGCGAGCGGAGAGGACGAAGGGTATGAGTACGGCGGAACCCTGGTCGATGGCCTATACTCGATTGTTCCGCGGGCGCTGTGGGCTGACAAGCCAACGGTAGCCGGCTACGCGACGTTCGTCTCTAAATTTACCGGAACTTCTCGCGACGCGGCTGACGACACCTCTATTGGTGTGCCGGCGCAGTTCGAGTTGTATGCAAACGGTGGCCCTGTCGCGGTCTGCATCGGGATATTTGCGCTTTTTTGGTTGTGTGCACGCTTGGAGCGCTTTGTCGCCAACTGTGATCGTTCACTGCATATTCTAATGCCCAGTGTGATGTTGCTGATGGCGTTCAATAATGGGGTTGAGCAGATCATGCTTACTTTAGCAACCGCGCTGGCCGGCGCTTTAGCCGCCTATTTCGTGGCAAAGGTCATCGAAGTTTTCTTCCCTCAGTTTCTTCCCGAATTTCGCATCGCGGACATGCGCCGTCGGTTGAAGTTGCCAGCTGCAGCAACGGCATAAACCAGGATAACTACGATCGCGGTCGCGATTCTACCAGGCTGCTATCGGAGCATGAACGCTGCGAGTAA
>DASXPQ010000217.1:0-3561 GCA_036493575.1 Pirellulales bacterium | reverse complement strand
AGTAACTGAACGTCATGTTCCATGCTTGCCCGGTAAAAATCAAAATCACCGCTGCCAGCTCCAGTCCGATGTTGCTGTAGGGAAATAGCGCGCTCAGCGCGAACAACACACCAGGCAAAAACGCCAACACCGGAATGCTCTGCAAAATATCCAACAGCGGAATCAGCACCCGGCCCGCCACACGGTCTTTCGCCGCCCAGTATCCGTAAATCAGCGTGAAGATCAGCGAAATGCAATAGGCCAGCAGGCCCCGCGACAAGGAAATCAGCGTGTATCCGGGCAGCGCCCAGGGTGAAAGATTGATATCGACCGTTGCCCGATGCGGCGCCGTCCATTCCTCTCCCAAATCGATCACCGCGTACAAAATGCCCCCCAACCCAATCACCAGCAGGGCATCCACCCAATTAAAAAGCCGCGCGCGGTGCAATACGGCGGTCGCCCCGCCCCATGCCCGTCGCCAAATATCTTGCGGCTCCGACATCGTTCAAATCCTGTGCTTGCAATCCGATCCCCACGCTTAGCCGCGAAGAGCAACCGAGCACGGTCGCCCCAACGGCGACCGAGCGCAGGGCGGTAGTTCTCATCACGGAGCGGCGCGTACCCTCGCACAATTCTCAATCACAAAGCGGCCCAATATACGCCATCGCCGTCGGTTTTGGCAGGCGGAAACACTCACTGCCAGCATTCCGACCCGACTAAACAATCGATTCCCTCAATTACTTGTCCAAACAACAATCGTCTTGACGAGTATTTGCCTCCTGCGGTAATTTGAATGGGAATTCAATGCCCCGGCCACACATTATCGCCATGAGGTCAACATGATTTTGCCCAACGATCAGCAAAACGGCACATCATCTAAACCGCTCGGAAACGTGATTGTCATCGGTGGCGGTCCCGCCGGATCGACCGCTGCCACACTGCTGGCTCAGCATGGCTGCCGCGTCACGCTATTTGAACGCGATCGCTTTCCGCGCTTTCACATCGGCGAATCGCTCATCCCCGAAACGTTTTGGGTGCTCAAACGTTTAGGGATGATCGAAAAGATGCGGCCCAGCCACTTCACCAAAAAATACAGCGTCCAGTTCATCACCCAGCGTGGCAAACTTTCCGAGCCCTTTTACTTCTGGGATAATAAGCCGCACGAATCATCGCAAACCTGGCAGGTCCGCCGCAGCGAGTTCGACCAGCTCATGCTGGAAAACGCTCGCGAGCACGGTGTCGACGTCCAAGAAGGTGTCCGCGTTCTGGAAGTTCTCTTCGAAGGCGATCGCGCGGTCGGGGTCCGCCTCCAAAACCCCGATGGCCAGCAACAGGACCACCGTGCCGATGTCGTCGTCGACGCCAGCGGCCAAAGCTCCGTCATCATGAGCCGCCTCGGCTTGCGCGATTGGGATCCCGTGCTGCGAAAAGGCGCCTTATGGACCTACTGGAAAGGCGCCAAGCGTCAGACAGGCCGCGACGAAGGTGCCACGCTCGTCATCCAAGTCCAAGGCAAACACGGCTGGTTCTGGTACATCCCGTTGCACGACGACATCGTCAGCGTGGGCGTGGTCGCTGCTTTCGATTATCTATTTAAGAACCGCGACGGCAAAACCAACGAAGAAATCTACTTTGAAGAGGTTTCCCGCTGCCCCGGCCTGCAGCCGCTGATCGCAGGCGCCACACGCTGCGACGAATTTCGCGCCGCCAAAGAATATTCCTACCGTTCCCGCAGCGCCGCCGGCAACGGCTGGGTTTTATGCGGCGATGCGTTCGGTTTCTTGGATCCCCTCTATTCTTCTGGCGTCCTCCTGGCCCTCAAATCCGCCTCGCTGGCCGCCGATGCCATCGCCGAAGGCTTGAAACAGGGCGATACCTCTGCTGCCCAGCTCGGCCGTTGGGAAGCCGATTTTACCCGCGGCATGGACCGCATGCGCCGCCTCGTCTGCGAATTCTACGATGGCTTCAGCTTCGGCCAGTTCGTCCGCCGCCATCCACATCTCAAAGGTCACTTGACCGATCTTCTGATCGGCGACCTCTGGGTCGACGGCAAATTCGAAGAAGTCTTTCGCCTGATGGACAAAATGAAAGCCGAATCGGCCTCAGCGGAATAACAGCCTCAGCACATACGCCAGCCCCCACGGCAACACCGGCGCTAAAACTGTCGTCGCCGCCAGCAAGTAGCTTTCGTCTTTTCCCTTCCGCAGCGCCATCGACGCCAGCCCCGCCAAAAACGCCACCGACGACGACACCAACACCCCGTCGGTCAACATCCCGCCATACCCACCCCCTTCGCTCAGGCTTCGCGATTCCAAAACGAAACTCATCACCACGCACGCGCAAGCCACAACCAACCCCAGCACATGCAGTCCCAGCAAAACCCACTTAGTCCACATCACTGACCCCAATCACTAATCACTGGCTCAAAAATAGCATGTACTTCTGTACAGTATCTGTTAAACTCGCTCCTGGACCCGCCTGGATGAACTTTCTCCATCAGGTTGCGACCGTTGGTCCCAGGTTCAAAACCAGTCTCTGCCAACCACAATGAACAGAAAATGCACATTCCGGGACGTAAACTCAATCCCTTTTGTCACGCGACCCTCGCACCAACCGGCGAGATTGCCGCACGAACTTCGCGATGCACGCGACAAATTCACCCCATTCTGTCACGGAAATAAAACCCAGGACAAAACTGACAAAACTCCACCATTGGCCCTAACCTATGCGCACCCGGCAGAACCCACTAGATCCATCACCCTACAGGGGTTGACACCCGCCAATTCCGCGATAAGCTCTTCTGTTGTAATTGAGACACAATCTCAACTCACTCAGGCTCACGCGAATATCAGCTCCAGGAGAAGCAGATGGTTTTTCCCTCCAACACTTTGAGCAAACACGCAAACCGCACGCTGCGCGTTGGATTTACATTAGTCGAGCTCTTGGTCGTGATTGCCATCATCGGAATCCTAATCGCCGTTCTCTTGCCCGCCGTTCAGTCCGCCCGCGAAGCCGCCCGCCGAACCCAGTGCAAAAACAACCTGAAACAGTTCGGGCTCGCCAACCAAAACTATTTAACCGCCAAGAAGATATTCCCGCCCAGCGTCACACTGGGACCAAACCTGGGAGCTTGGTCCGCACAAGCCCGACTGCTCCCGTTCATGGAAGAATACTCGCTTTATCAGGGCATCGACTTCACCTTGAGCTACAGCGCACAAGCCACTGCTGCCGGCAAAGCGGTAAAAAGCACCTTCATTCCAATGATGCATTGCCCCTCGGAGCAAAATCAGACAGCCAAGCTGGCCACCGACGGCACCGTCGACAACTGGCCGATCAATTACGCTGTCAACATCGGCACCTGGTTCGTCTGGGATGTCACGACAGGAAAGGGGGGCGACGGCGCTTTCTATCCAAATTCAAAACTCACGCCCGCCAGCTTTTCCGACGGGCTTAGCAAAACGATGGGCATGGCCGAAGTAAAGCAGTTTAACCCTTTTACGAGCAAAGCGAATCTCGCGAACCCACCGATGCCGACCGATCCGGCCAGCATCTGCGGTCTGGGAGGCACGTTTAGCCCAACAT
>DASXPQ010000216.1:0-4575 GCA_036493575.1 Pirellulales bacterium | reverse complement strand
TGTGAATCAAATTGGAATAGTAATTCGTTAAGCCAGTCGAACAATAGGTAATCGACACCGCCAGGCTTGCCCGATACGACCAAACGAACTTTTTTCGTGGGCCGCACCGCGTCAACGTTACCGACGATCAGCGAGAATAGTGCCCTCGCCGCATCGCAAAATAATTCTTCCAAAGTTGAAGAACGAACTCTTAGGCCAATATCGGCGGTGTGTTCGAAAACTTCGTACATGAGGGCGAAATGCGACCGACAGCGGAGAAGGTGTTTTGCGTATCGTTTCGAGGTTGCTGCAGATTCTAGGCACTGCAAACTGTCTGCTGAATTCAACAATCTGGTTTTTAAACCGACATTTGCGCGCGGGCCGCACTATGTCTCCGTTTTAATCGCCACCACAATTCGTCCCACGACGCGCCCAGCCAAAATCGCCTCGATCTTTGTATCTAGCTCATCCAGGCGTACTTCTACGGCAAGCTCTTCAAGAAGTTTTGGCTTCCAAGGGCCTGCTAACTTCGACCAAATTGTCACCCGGCGCGTGGCCGGATACCAAGCGGAATCGACGCCGGCTAGGGTTACTCCTCGCAGAATAAACGGAAATACGGTAATGGGAACATCCGCGCCGCCAACCAGGCCACAGGCTGCGACACACCCGCGCGGTTTGGCGGAGCGCAGCATGCTTGCAAGGGTGAGGCCGCCCACGGTATCAACGGCTGCCGCCCAACGAGGCTTAAGGAGCGACTTGTTCGAGTCATCAAGTACCGCGCTTCGCGGCAATACCTCGATGGCGCCAAGCCGCTGCAGGAGTGGTCGCGCCTCAGGTTTTCCGCTTATGGCAACCACTTTGAATCCGGATTGAGCGAACAACGCAATTGCCAAGGTGCCCACTCCGCCACTAGCGCCGGTCACCACGACCTCGCCATCATCGGGTTCGATGCCGTGATGCAGGATAATGTTTAAACACATTGCGGCCGTAAAGCCGGCTGTACCAAGAATCATGCTCTCGCGTAAAGAGAGCCCCGCGGGCAGCGGGACCACCCAATCGGCTGGCACGCGAATGTATTCGGCATATGCACCCCATCGGCCTGCTCCGAGATCAAAACCGGTGACAATCACCCGGTCGCCGATTGCAAACCTTCCGGAAGCGTCGTTAACCACGATGCCTGCCGCATCGATTCCTGGCACGTGTGGAAAATGGCTTACCACACCGGCATGCCCGGTGGCGCCAAGCGCGTCTTTATAGTTCAGCGAAGAGTACATTACTTCCACCAAGACGTCGCCGGCGGGTAATTCCGCGGTTTGGCATGTCGTGATTTTCCGACCCACCGATCGATCACCGCGCTGAGTGACCAACAAACATTGCATGGTTGGGGGGAGGATTATCAACGTCGCGAACCCACGAAGGCTATAACACTTGCGGCGATCTGTTCGGGATCGAAATCCCCCGCCAATTGACGCGCCGGCCGGCGGTTTTATAATTCCGCCCAGAAGCAATTGCAACCGATTAACAATACCGGCGGCAAGTTATTTGTCCGGGCCGGGTCACCAAAGTTTTGGAGAGTATCACCATGGGCAGTGTCACTGAATTTACCGATTCCAGCTTCCAAGGCGACGTTTTGAAGTCGGAAGTGCCGGTTCTAGTCGATTTTTGGGCACCCTGGTGCGGACCTTGCCGCGCAATTGCCCCGGTCGTGGAAGAGCTTGCCCGCGAAAACCAAGGCACTTTTAAAATCGGTAAGGTCAATATCGACGACAATCCCGACGTGGCCATGAACTACAGCGTCAACAGCATCCCGACGCTGATGATTTTCAAGGGGGGGGAAGTTGTCGACCGATTTGTCGGTCTGCAAAGCAAAAGCCGCTTGCAGCAAGCACTCGATGCCGCGAAAGCTTAGCCACCAGTCGCGACAACCGTTCATCGCTTGCTAGCATAAGCCAACGGCGTTTTCCAGCGAACGGAGTCGCCGATCCGGTGAATTGACCCGGGTAAACGCGGCCGCGGGTATTCTTCGTGAATTGCTGGCCGAACTTTGCCGATGAAAGAGGCTGGCTAAACCTTGCCGATTATGCGATTTGGCCGATTTGGGCTCCGGCAAGTGTTTCACCCGTTTTTCGATTCGGATCCAGTTTTGCGCCGGTGCCGAATGCCCAAACTCGATAGTTCGACTCAAACACAGTTCCCGACGATATCCGACCACGAACCATTGCGGGAAACGCGGTTCGATCCGCCCCACGAATTGGCACGTGGCGACGATTCCGTACAGGATTTATCCGAAGAGCCGGGGATGGCCCCTGCGAAGCCGGTAACGGCAGAACAACATCAATCTGCTCAAGCCACGGCGCTGCAGTCAGTTGAAGCGGTTTTTGCGACGATGGCGCGGGATTCGGGGGCCGACCAGTTTTCGGCGGCCTCTGCGCAGCAGTTCCACATCCATGCGGTGCAATTGGCCGAACACCTGGACGGCCGACAACGAGAGCTCGATCGCCGCGAAGCAGAACTCCATGCGCGTTTAGCGCAACATGAATCGAGCGCACGAAATTCCCGTCTGTGGTTTCAGGAGCGGCACCACGATTTGCTCGATCGGCAAAGCCAATTAGAGCAGCACGAACAGCAACTGGCCGCGCGGTTAGTCGAATTCGATAAGCGTCTGGAAGCCGAGAATTCTGCTTCTCAAGCGTCGTTAAATGTTCATCAAGCAGAGGCTGGAGTCCTGGCGGAACGTCGCGATGAATTGACCGTGTTGGAATTCGATCTGCAGCAACGCCAGTCCGCTGTGGATGAACTTGCCGCCCGGGTTGCGCAGCGCAGCGATTTGTGCGACCAGCAGGAGCTAAAAGTTCAGCAACAGGAAGACAGCCTTGCTGCCTCGGAAGCACTGCTGGCCCGCGGCCTGATCGAGCTGAATGAAGAGCGTCGCCTGTTTGAAGAAGAGCAGACTGAAGTGCGCCGCCGCCGGGAAGAACAACAGCAAGGTTTTGTGGAAAAGCAACGCCGCTGTGAAATCGACCTGGAGAAACAGAAAGAAGTATTAACCGCTCGGTTCCAACAACTGGAACACCGCGGCGCCGCCCTCGACCAGTTGCGCGAGGAACTCGTCCGTTTGCAACGCGAAGCCCTGGAAATGCGGTTGGCCACCGAGGAATTATGGGCCGAGTTGTCGGGCTTGGTGCCGCCAGCGGTAATCACGCAATCTTTAGCCCGGCTGAGGGCGAAGCTGGCCGCGAATTATCGATTGCAATCGACTGACGTCGCCCAGCAACGGAAGGAAACTGAGGAGTTGGCGACCGGGGTCTCTCAGCAGCATGAACGATTGGTTTCGCAAAAACGGGAATTTGAATCATGGATCGCAGCACAGCGTCGCGAAATCGAACATCAGGCTGCTCAATTGGTGGCGCGTGAACAAGAGCTGGAATCTCAACAACTTCAGATCCACCATCTGCGTTCGCAGTGGGACGGCGAGCGCCACCGATTGGAAAGCGAAAGTCGCCGTTTGCAAAGCGAATTGCGCCGTAAAATAAGCAAGTCGGCGGCGCTGGCCTGAAACGGCTGTTGACTTCGCGACCTGAGCTTATTTCTCGCCGGGCGATCCGCTCGAAATGCCGCTGGCGGAACCGCTCAATGAAGTGTCGGATTCGGTTTTCGACGAACCGCGAGTGGCGTCGACCGGAGGTAAACTCTTGGCCAGTTGCATCGCCTGCGATGCTATTCTGATTGCTTGCTGGATTTCGCCGGGCGAAAAATATTGTTCGTCGGCACGACCGCCCAGGTGGTGAATTCTCTTGGCGGCCAATTCGTCCCAACTCATTCCATTGGCAAAATGCCAGGCAGCCGCCTGGGCTGCACGCTGATCTAATTTGCCGGAGCCTAGCATCGTCAAAAGTTCCTTGACCTGTGAATCTTTGGTATACGAGTCGATAGGACGAATTTCATACGGAATGCGGGCTGCCGGGTCTTCTTTGCCATGCTCCAAACAGACAATTGGCAACTTTAATTTGCCCACAGCTTCCGGCGCTACGTTGAATCCGCCACCGCCAAAGCCACCGCCCCCCTGCTGGCCGCCGCCGCCCACGGATTGATTTTGGTTGTTATTACTGTTGTTGCTTGACGAACTGCGACGACTGGTACCGACGCCGCCCCCCGCCGGCGCCGCTTGTGCTAAAATCGGCACGCCAACAAATGCGTCCGGCAACACCACACTGAGCGGCTGCTTGGTTTTGTTTTGAATTACCAGCGATGCCTCCCGATCGTTTTTCGGAATGAATTTTACCTGCAAGTCGCCTGACTCCATTCCCGCAAACAGATCGATCGATTCAACGGAAGTTTTCGACGTTGCATTGTTCTTACTGTTTTCGGCGCCGTGCAGCCACACCAGCGGGAACGAAACGGCGGCCACAGCCACAGCCATGCCCAATGCGATGGATTGCGACAAGAGACGCATGGTTAAAACTCCAGTAAGGGAAGGCCCGCGGGTAATCTGCGTGCATTGAGCAAACTCCCACGTTGGTCTGCAGTACTTATAGAATAGTCGGCCCCCATAGTCGACGCAAAGCGAAACCCCTGTTTGCCAAGGACTTAAAGACC
>DASXPQ010000215.1:0-6325 GCA_036493575.1 Pirellulales bacterium | reverse complement strand
GGCGATCGACCGCGGCGAGCCGATTTGACACACCAAATCGATGTAACCGACGTCGATTCCCATTTCCAGTGACGCCGTGGCGACAATGGCTTTCAATTCGCCGCGCTTAAGCCGTTCTTCTGAATCCAGCCGAATTTGCCGCGACAGGCTGCCGTGGTGCGCGGCCACGGCTTCTTCCCCTAGCGTTTGCCGCAGTTGATGGGAGACACGCTCGGCCAGTTTACGGGTGTTAACGAACACCAGCGTGCTGCGATGTGCCAAAATAAGCTGCGACAGCCGCTGGTAAACTTCGCCCCATTGCTCGCCGGAACAAACGGCTTCCAATTCGCTGGGCGGAACTTCGATGTTCAAATCCAATTGCCGCTGATGCCCGGCGTCGATGATGGCGCAGTTGGGGCGGCCATCGGAGTCCACATTTCCGGCCCCGACCAAAAATCGTGCGATTTCGTCGATTGGCGCCTGCGTGGCGGATAATCCAATTCGCAGCGGCGGTTTTTCGCACAACCGGCCGAGCCGCTCCAGCGTAATGGATAAGTGAGAACCGCGCTTGTCGCGGGCCAGAGCGTGAATTTCGTCGACGATGACCGTCTCCACGCCGCGAAGTATTTCGCGCCCTTTGGGACTGGTCAAAAGCAAATACAGCGATTCGGGCGTAGTAACGAGCAAATGGGGGGGGCGACGCAGCATGGCGGCGCGATCGCGGTTGGGTGTATCGCCGGTCCGGACCATTGCCCGGATCGGCAAGGGTTGCTCGTGACCCGCCGCGATTGCCGCCTGCTGTAATTCTGCGAGCGGAATTTCCAAATTACGATGAATATCGTTCGACAGCGCCTTAAGCGGTGAAATGTAGACCACTTTTGTGGTGTCGGTCAGCGTGCCGGCCAGGGCGTCTCGCACCAACTGATCCAAGCACGCTAAAAATGCCGCCAGCGTTTTACCGCTGCCGGTGGGCGCAGCGATCAGCGTGTGCCGGCCAGCGGAAATCTCTGGCCAGCCTAGTCGCTGTGGCTCAGTTGGCTCACCGAAGCGAGCGCGAAACCAATTATCCACCAACGGATGAAACACGTCTTGCTCCTAAGTGTCTTCAGCTTGAGCTGTCCAATATCCTCAGTTTACCGGTTTGCGCGTCGGGCGGCCACTTCGTCTATCGCTCGATGGACATCCGGTTTTTCGGGTTCGGAAGGATATCAATTTGTTTTCACACAAAACTTCTGCCACTTGCGGCCGGCAGCCATTGACCGACGGCGCGATTGAGCAAGGATTGTGTAGTGATGTCTGTCGTGGCCGAATCTTATCTTGACCGACATTGTGAGGAGCGCTCCCATGAAACTCGAAGATTATCTTAGCGACCGGCGGGTTCCCTTCGATGTTCTCAGGCATGACGACACCTATGACTCACAACATTTGGCCGAGGCAGTACACGTCACAGGCCGGCAAGTGGCGAAAACAGTTCTGCTTCGCATGGACCATGGCTATCATTACGCCGTGGTAATTTTGCCGGCCACGCATTTGATCGATTTGGATGCGGTCGGCCAATTGCTGGGTGGAGCTCGGATGGAACTGGCCACCGAATATGAAATTGCCCAGCGTTGTCCCGATTGCGAAACGGGAGTGCTGCCGCCGTTCGGCTCGATGTACGGCCTGGAAACTGTACTGGATGAATCACTGCGGAACACCGAGCAAATGGTGTTCGAGGCTAACACTCACCACGAAGCCATCCGCATGGCCGGCGAAGATTTTATGCGGCTGGAAAATCCGCTGGTGGGAAGTTTTGCCAGGCCCAGATTGCCGAAGCCGGCAATCTCTCACAATTAGTCACGGCATTACAAACTCGTGCTCCGGATGCCGGACTGTCAGCACCGGGCAGGGGGCTTTGCGGACGACTTTTTCTGTCACGCTCCCCATCAGCATATGTGCAATGGGACCGCGGCCGTGGGTGCCCATCACCAACAGGTCAATGTTCTTGTCGCGGGCATAACGGACAATTTCAACAAACTCGCTTGTGCCGCTGATCAATTCCAGCTGGGCCCGATATTTTTCCAGCTCTTGCTTCGTAAGTTGACTTTCTAGTTGCTTGCGGGCCGATTTTTCCAACTCCACATAAACTTGCGGGCTGACAGGAAAATCGCCATCCGGAATCCAATTCACTAGCACATGCAACAAATGCAGCTTGGCGCCGAAAGCTTCAGCCAGCGCTTTGCCGTAGTTCAAAGCCGCGCCTGACGTGTCGCTAAAATCTACCGGCACGCAAATGTTCTGTAATTGAATGCGCATAAATTAGTTAGTGAGAAATGAATGGGGCAGCGTTCATCACAACAGGGTCGATTGTAAAGAAGAATCTGCGCCGGTGGGAGAATGGGCTTACTTACATTCCACTGAAGCAGGCAACCCATGATGTGGGACTGGGTACTAACCTCTACGCCATCGATAAAGTCGGTGTCTGGAATCTTCTGCTAGCACCCCAAACTTCCCTAGACAAACTGTCGAAATTCGTTAAGTTGATGGTTTGTTTATAGTTGCGTTTATTTTGCGATTCCCCAAGCGATGCATTTTCTCGATTTTGTATTGCGAAACCTGCTCCGCAGGAAGGTTCGCTCCGTTCTAACCATCGTGGGCGTTTCGGTGGCCATTGCTGCCGTCGTTGCCCTGCTGAGCATCACCGGTGGGTACGAACGAACCAGCCGGAGCGTGTATGCCGGCCATGGCATCGATATGGTCGTGGTTCGGGCCGGCGTGGCCGATCGCTCCAGCAGCACCTTGGATGAAGATCTGGGCAAAAAAATGCAGGAGCTAAATGGTGTCAGCAAAGTCAGTGCGACGCTGCGAGACAGCGTCTCGTTCGAAGGTACTTCGGGTCCGGTGCCGCTAAACGGCTGGCCGTTGGATAGTTCCAATTTTGATGCCTTAAACATTCTTGCCCCGGGTCGTTATTTGGAACCTGACGATAAAGAGGCTGTACTATTAGGAAAGACGCTGGCCTCCAATCTCGATAAAAAAGTCGGTGATGAAGTAGAAATCGAGGGGAAAAACTTCAAAGTAGTCGGCATCTACGAAAGCGGAAACATTATTGAAGATCGCAAGGCCATTATGTCATTGCGCGATTTGCAGAACTTGATGGATCGTGTCTCGCAGGTATCGCAGTTCGAAATCACCCTCCGCAAGGATTTGCCCGACCGAACTGCCACCATGGCGGCTTTACGCCAGGAAATTGAAAACCTCAAGGACGAAGACGGCACCAAAATCGGTTTGGCCGCTCAGGCCAGCGACGATTTCGTGAAAAGCGACAACCAAATTCGTCTCGCACACGCCATGGCCTGGATCACCTCGGCCATTGCGCTCATAGTAGGCTCCATTGGCATGCTGAATACGATGATCGTGTCGGTGTTGGAGCGAACCCAGGAAATTGGCATCTTACGGGCCATCGGTTGGCGTAAAATGCGTATCATGCGGATGATCCTGGTCGAATCGTTCACATTAAGTTTCACCGGCGCCGTGTTCGGCATTTTGCTGGCCTTTGTCATGATTCAACTACTCGCCAAATTTCCCGCGGCCCAAGGCGCGGTGCATGGTGGTATCACGATGCGCACCATTATCATGGCGTATTTATTGTCGATTTTGGTCGGACTTGTCGGCGGCGGATACCCAGCGCTGCGTGGCGCTAATCTGCCGCCTACCGAGGCTTTGCGATATGAATAATCACAGTCATTTGCTGCATCCCAGTCACAACGGCGCTCCGGTGATCCTGCGGGTGGACCGCGTCGGCCGCACGTATGCGGATGGCTCGGTGACCGCGCTGAATGAAGTCAGCCTGGAAATTCGTCGGGGCGAATACGTGGCCATCATGGGTCCCAGCGGCAGCGGCAAGTCCACGCTTTTGAATTTGTTGGGCACGCTCGATCGTCCCACCACCGGCGAGCTGTATTTCGAAGGCCATCCGCTTTCGCAGTTGAGAGATTTGGATGCCTTTCGTTCTCGAAAGATCGGTTTTGTATTTCAATCGTTTTATCTGCTGCCAACGCTGACGGCCGTTGAAAACGTGCAAATTCCGATGTTCGAAACTGGCACTTCGCCGGCGCAGCGCGTCAAACGGGCCTACGAACTACTGGAAACCGTCAGCATGGGTCACCGCTGCAATCATTTGCCGGCCCAACTTTCAGTCGGCGAGCGGCAGCGTGTGGCAATTGCCCGCGCTTTGGCCAACGACCCGCCTCTGCTATTGGCCGACGAACCTACGGGAAACTTGGATTCGCGTTCCGGAAACGATGTGCTCAATTTGTTCGACGAACTTCACACCCAGCGCGGCAAAACGCTGATCATTATCACCCACAGCCAGGAAGTTGCCGATCGCGCGGAGCGCATCATTTGGATCCGCGACGGCAGCATTGTTCACAGCCGTGCCGAGGCCCTCAAACAGCGCGAAGCGGTCTAGAACGCATGTATTTCTCCACGTTTCTGCTGAAAAATCTGTTTCGTCGACCCGCCCGCACCATGCTCACTATCACAGGGCTGGCTGTGGCCGTTGGCGCCGTGGTTTCCCTGGTAGGAGTATCCACCGGTTTTAAAGATTCGTTCATGAAAATTTACGAATCCCGCGATGTCGATTTGGTTGTTACGCGGGCCGGCGGCACCGAAGCTCTCAACAGCGGCTTGCCTGAGCAATTGGGAATTCCCATTTCCAAACTCAAGGGCGTTAAAGAGGTGGTCGGTGGGTTGGTCGATGCAATCGACTTCCGAGATAATGGTTTACTCGGCGTCATCTTGAATGGCTGGCCGCCCGACTGCCCATTGTTTACAAAACTAACCGTTCTGCAGGGAAGAGAGTTGAACGCCGGCGACAATCATAAAATCATCATTGGTCGCGTGTTGGCCGCCAATCTAGACAAAAAGGTCGGCGACAAAATCGAGCTCTACGGCTCGGAAGATTTTGAAGTAGTCGGAATTTACGAAAGTCCCATCGTCTACGAAAACGGCGGGGCTATTGTTCTGCTTAGCGAATTGCAGCGTCTGAACAACAAGCCCAACGAAATTTCCGGTTTCACGGTTTCTGCCGTCAAACCCATTGATGACCAAGGCTTGGAGGACTTAACTCAGCGAATTCTGAATTTGCAGCCGGGTCTGAAAGTGACCAAATCGAAGGAGTTCGTGAACAACGTTCAGCAAATCAAAATGAGCGGCGCCGTCGCCTGGGTCACTTCGGCCATTGCTCTGATCATTGGCGCCATTGGCATGCTCAACACCATGATCATGTCTGTCTTCGAACGAACCAAGGAAATCGGCACGCTCAGGGCTATCGGCTGGCGGCGCTCGCGGATCATTCAGATGATCATTGGCGAATCGCTGCTCTTGAGCATCGGCGGAGCAGTCCTGGGCAGCCTGGCCGGCATCGGTCTGGTAAAACTCTTGACCAAGCTGCCAGTCGCCTCGGGAATTGTGTCGGGCGACATTTCCACTCACGTCATCGTACAGGGCTTTATCGTTGCCATTCTCGTGGGCGCAGCCGGCTCCATTTATCCAGCCATTTGGGGCGCGAATCTTTTGCCCACAGAAGCTTTGCGGCGAAAGTAACCAAAGGCTCTGAACCGAAGGTTCTAATACGATAGCGATCGGACGAACTGTCCAAAGCGCGCTCTATTTTGCAGCTTTCTTTGCATCGTCGGCCGGAGGGCTTGGCGCAGGATTATTTCCCGCGGCCATTTTCGGCTTAAACGCCAGCACATTGCGGCGAAACTTACGGATGTCCGTCTGATAAGAATAGTCGAGTTTGGACACTAGCGCCGTTGTCCCGTTAAACCACTCATTCGGTTCGTCAAACACAATGTGGTATTCGACAAACACTTTATCCTCCAGCCCGTCTAATTTCGTAATTTTTGCGTACCCGCCGAAACCGTCATAAGTCTTAGGTTTTCCAGGCACCGGCACGCCAGCCGCATTGTTGGTAATCAGCTTATATTGGTTCGGATACTTCGCATCTTTATCGAACCGTGGATCCATTTTGAACGCCACCAAAATACTTTCATCCGTTGTAGTTTGAATGGCATGTCCCGTGCCGCTAACTTGCACTTGGCCAAGCAAATCCACCATTCCATGAGCATACCGCTCTTTTAAATCGTCCTTATCAATTGGCTTCAGCTTACGCACTTTCAACTCTTCATCGGTATAAAATTCAATCTTGCCGTTTTCCGCTCGTTTATTTTTTTCCTCTTTTTTGTCTTTCGGTTTTTCATCCCCTGATCCCTTTTCGCTGCCGTCCGCATCCCCTCCGCCATTTGTTCCAGATTCTTCAGTGGCGTTGTTTTTCCCCTGGGCAATTTGCTGCTTTACAAAA
>DASXPQ010000214.1:0-8901 GCA_036493575.1 Pirellulales bacterium | reverse complement strand
GCGTACCGTAGCAATGATCGAAGGAACGGTTTTCCTGCATCAGGATGACGATGTGCTCGGCATCGAGAAACGTGCTGCCCGGCTCAGGCTCGATGGCCAGTGCTTTGCGGATTGGCCCCTCGAGTGCGCCCCATAGTCCGGAACTGGCCGCTCCGGAAAAGAGCGCAACGTTTTTCAAAAAATCGCGTCGGCTTTGCACGATCACACCTCAATCGCAACAAAAAAATGATGCGTGAGGAATATCATAGCCGCCGTGCGAGACAGCCGAAAGCTAGCGCGCTATCGACGCTTTCGCAGCAAAAACGGCAGTGCCACTGCAGCGAAAGCTGCTAATGTCAGCGAACTGGGCTCCGGCACAATCGCCAGAATGCGGCCATTGGAAAAGAAGGCAAACAATTCACCAGCGTCATTTTGACCGAAGCCGAATAATTGCCCGGTGGGATTAACCAGCCCGGCGCCGGTTTGGTATTTCAATTCGCTAATGGTGCCCCCCGCCTCGTTCATGTAAAACAGACGACCCGTCGTGCCGGTTGTACCCGCCAGGTCGCCGAATACATACTTTCCAGCCAGATTAGGAATGAGCGAACCGTGGTAAACGATGCCGCCCATCACAGCATTGCCGTCGGTATGAGCATAATCGGCAACCGGTGGAAGCGAAGTGAACCCGGGAGGTAGCGTTCGCTGCACGCCAGCCGCAATGGTCCCTTCGCGAAACGGCCAGCCGTAATTTCCGCCGCTGGTTACGTTATCGATTTCTTCGCGTTGACCTTGTCCCACATCGCCGAGCCACAACTTGCCGGTTGCAGGATCGAAACTCATCCGGAACGGGTTGCGCACCCCGTAAGCATAAATTTCCTTGATGAGACCCGGAGTGTTGTCGTTGACGAATGGGTTCGAGGCTGGAATTCCATATTTGCCGTTCGCGCTGTTATTTCCATTGGGGTCGATCCGCAAGATTTTGCCCAAGGCGACCGTCCGATCTTGCCCGTTGCCAATGGCGTTGTTGTGACCGTCGGCGTTGTTATTGGCGCCGTCGCTGGAACCGAAATCATCGCCGCCGCCGCCGTCGCCCAACCCCATGTATAGTAGACCGTTGGAATCAAACCGCAGCGAGCCGCCCTGGTGATTCGTGTCTACCGCATGGTTAATCCGCAGGATCACCGTTGAACTTGTATTCGCCACGTTCGGATTGCTCGAAGTGGTCCATTTCCGAAGCGTAATTTGGTTGCTGGGGTTTACCGCCGGTGGACCGGTAATAGGCAATTCGGGCCCACTGAAATCGGGAGTATTGGCAGCCAGATACGGCTCGGTTTGGTAAGTGTAGAAGGTCTTGTCGGTGGCGTAATTCGGACTGAATGCCAGGCCGAACAATCCTCCTTCGCCGCCGGTGAAGATGGGCACGCTGGACGAAGGCATATTCAAAAACGTTCCCAGCGCCGTGCCGCTGGAGCTGAGAATGTCGATCTTGCCGTTGCGCGTGGTGACAAACAGGCGTCCCGTGCCGTCGTTGGCGCTGACCACGTCTTGAGGCGTGCCGTCGGCGCCTGCGATCGTGGCAAATACCTGTAGCGAAACCGTGATGTTTCCCTGAGAAATTGCCAGTGCCGGCAGGGCAGGCGCCGTGATTGCGAAAGAGACTAGCGCAGCCGGCAAAAGTAAAAGCACTCGTTTCATGATCTTCTCCGTTCCCACCAGTGAGAGAAACGATGCCCTGCTGTCCGTTATCTTACGCGGCTGGAATGTCGGTGCAAGTGGCCGCAGAGAAATACGGTAAAAGAGCCGCGGCCTTTGCTAGCTCAAGGCTGCCCTTAATAGATTGGCCAGATACCGGGCGTGGCCAACTCGACCAGATTCTCGTCCGGATCGCGAAAGTAGAGGCTTGTACCACCGCGCTCCCAATGAATGCGGCTTTCGATGGGCACCTCGTGGGCTGCCAGTTGCGCTTCCCACTTTGGAAGTTCGGGAGCCGTGCAAGCAAAGGCCACGTGATATTGACCTTGGCCATCATGAGGCGGCAGCACACCGCCGGCCAGCGGAATTGGTTCGGTTGATGCGCCGCGTTGAAACAGCAGCAGCACTTGCTTATCGGCGACTGCGAGGGCGCACAACCGGTCGTCAGCAAACATTTGCTGGAAGCCAAACACTTGCCGATAGAATCGCGCCGCACGATTCACATCAGCTACGTACAACGAAGTTTCTAAAACGCCGGTGACGTTAGGCATGGTTGGGTGGCGAGTTGAAGTGGTTTCTACCGCTGGCGAGACACACTAATAGGCAAGCTCGCCCTACACATTCCAATCGTACACAACCCTGCAACCGTTGCCCACTGCGATGTGTTTGGCGTGAACCTTGAAGGTCCGGGGTTTTCACATCGGCCGAGCGGCGGACGAAATAAATGGGGCCAACCGATGATTTTCTTTCTATCTGGATTTGCGACGGGTGCTCTGATCACTGCGTATCTTTTTCTGAGAGCCGACAGGTCTTCCCGTCAGGCAGAAAACGATAGCGCGATGGCGCATGCCCAGCGTTGGAAAGATCAGCGTCCCTGGCGGACACTTTAAGCCGCATTAGGTCGTTTGCAGGGCTTCAGGGCAATCAGTCTCTGCTCTCGAAGCGTTGAGGACGCCGGTGGCCAGCACGCCCCCAGTGCTGATGAACTCGGCATCGGACCATTGAGTGCCAATAATTTGCGCTACAAAATAGAGCGATTTGCTTCTTTGCAGTTTGAACTGCAATAGAACGACTTGCCTTTCAAACTCTTCGTCATGCGCAAAGCTTACGGTATGCGGTGAAAGGGTGATCAGTGAGCCTTTGATCGATGGCGCCGAATCGATCTCGAATGCTTCATCGTCGTCATTAACCGGAATGATATGCAGCGGATAGTGGCTGAGATCGGGTCCGGCATAAGTACACAACTCGTTGATTGCGTCAGCAATTAAACTGTGCGTTGTCTGTTGTTCATTCAGGCGGGTCAGGCGGTCTTCAGAAACCACTCGAGCGGCTTCTCTGCGGATTTTTGTTTTGCGGCCGTTGCGGAGCTTTTCAGTCCGTTCCAGCATCACTGCGGCAATCAGCCCCACCGTGCCGGCTTTGGCCCACAAACCTTGCCACTGCGGATCGATCGTGCGTCCCCAGGTCGCGGCCAACATGCACAGGCTCAACCAGCCGATCAGGCTCGGTATCGAAACTTGCCGCGGCGGTTTGTCGGGATCATTCAAGATCAAACCTCCTAATTAATAGGCATACGCCCACCTTCACCACAGCAAGCTTACTTTATTTGCCCAACAAGCTTACTTCATTTGCTCAAGGCAAAAAGTAATCATTGCGGATGTCCGCACCGAACATATAGCTCCGCCGATTCCACGATAAATTGTGCCAATCGCAAGCCCAAGAAGGTTTTATAGTTGCACCCAAAGTCAGGATGTGGCAAATAATCCACATAAATGCGCATCGCATCTCTGGCATTTTTGGGCAATGGGGGCAACGTGTGGAATGTGACCGACGCCGGGTACAGATGTCGTCGCAGAATACGATCCACGTACGGGGCTAACTGTTTCTGAGTTGTGCGAACACTTCATACGCCACAATCGCACGATGTTAAACATCGGAAATTACCGACACTCACGATCAATTACGAACATAAACAACTGCCCAGGCGGATGGGGAGGGATTCGAACCCACGGTGGACTTTCGCCCACGCCGGTTTTCAAGACCGGTGCCTTAAACCACTCGGCCACCCATCCCGTACAAAATAACATTTTGCTGACCAATCATTGTTGTATTGATGTCTGGATATACACAAGACCCTAATAGCGGCTTGCGGGTTCCATGCCGATCGTTGATCCTAATCGGGTTAGGCGGACGGCGGCATAATGAATACCTTATTACCCGCAGTGCCCGCGGAAGCGGCCTTTAAAGAAATCAAGCAATGCGCGACAAAATGGAAGCTGCCACCAAGTACATCGCATACGTCCCTCTCGGCGACGCAATGCCCACGGATGCGAATCCCCGCGCCGTCGACTTACCGCGATTGCAGGAGGGGGTGTTTGATTTCAATGATCTTGTGGATGGCCCGCTAGACACGCTCTATGAGCATGGCTTCAGACGATTCCTGATCTGGAATGCGTTCGGCCTCGATTATCCGATCAAGCAGTGGAGCTGCACGCTAAACGGCATCGCCACCAAATTATCCACGAACCAAAGCGTCGATGCCTACCTGAATTTGATTGACTTGAATTTCCCGCCCTACCGGATGATGGCCCAGACATTCGAGCCAGCCATTAAACGATTTAAAAAGGCGCATCACGAGGTCGATATTATCGCCTATGTCGGAACGGCGATGGGCAATCCGCATTTCAATGGCTTGTCTGACTCGCAAATTACCGCGCGGCTAAAGGCGTCGCTGGCTCCATACGTCAACACCGGCTGCCACATGGCGTTTGATACAGCATGTGTAATTCCACCCGATCACTGGTTGGCAAAGTATTACCAGACCATTGAGGCCGCTGGATTGAAGATTTATGTCGAAGCCGCGCCTTGGCGCTACGACTACCTCAAGTCAAAGGGGTTTGTCTCTGCGCTGGAGCAGTTGAAAAACGTCAATTCCATTAGCACTCAACCGCAAACCCCGACAGTGGCAAATGGTGGGTATAACGGCTTTCTCGATCCGTCTTTAGTAACGGGTGAAAGAGTGGGAGCGCTGTTTGGATCACCACCAAAGAAATTTACCGGGTGGCTCGACTGGTTCCGGCGCATCGTCCCGCGAGCCTTCAACGCCAAACAGATTGATTCGGTGGCACTGCATATGAATCCGTTTGTTGGTCCACCTTACGCCACGGAGCTCATTACATTGAACGACGTAGTTTCGCAGTTGGAACAGACGAATGAGTCCAATTATTCTGCATATCTATCGAGCGATACGAATTGAACGCATAGGCAAATCACTCGGCCACCCATCCGAATGCCGTTGTATAGAAATATAGGTCGTAGTGGCACATGATCCAGGGCATTTGAAACCCAGTTCGCAACGAAGCAGCGGAAGCAGCAATAACCAAGCATCGCCGCGCCGTGGCCGCGGCGGCTGAATTTTAACAAACTGATGAGACTATGGAAAAACGACTGACCGATGAGCGGGTACAGGCTCGCATTCGGATAGTTGAAGAGCACGTTCGGCTCGAAAATTTGCATGACCTCAGGGGAATTCTCGCCACCTTCGGCCAAGATGCCCAGTACGATGACGAACCTTGGAGCGACCATCGCCGCGGTTCTGATCAGGTTCATCTCTACTATCAACAGCTCTTAACTGCAGCGCCTGATCTGAAAATCGAGGTGAGAAATCGATATGTGACTGAGGAAGCCATCGTTCTCGAAGTAACAATTAGCGGTACGCACAATGGTCCATGGCGAGGCCTGCCGGCTACCGGACGGTTAATCAACTTCCCTTTGTGTGGTATTTATACGTTTGACTCGCAAGATCGGCTCGCGGGCGAGAAGATTTACTACGACCGGGCTACTGTGCTTCGCCAGCTTGGCATGTTTCGAGAACCCTCAGGTTTCATCGGTCGGTTATTGACTGGCGTGAATCACCCTTGGACGATCGCGGGAGCTGTCACTCGTAAAATACTCGGGCACCGGACAGTGCGGCGGGGTTTTTAAAATAAACTAACAACCTTTGGTGTGCACGAAACAGCTTCCAGGTTCCAATACAGACGAAAAGGAGCATTTGTAATGCCCGATGAAAAAGATTCGGACCGTTCGCGGCGTAATAAGCGACGCGGCCAACAAGCCCGAGAGAAGGGTGTAAGACGGGCAGCCTTAGAACGAACTGCCCACATGGAATCAAAGACAAAGGACGAAAAGGGAAAACTTGATCTGCGGATCGCCAAGTTGATTGAGCAGGGATACTCCACCGAGTCCGTTGCCAAACGGCTTGGTGTAACTTCGAGGCGAATCAGTTCGGCGCTGGAAGCCAGCACGCAGACCGTGAACACTCTGCGCCCCATCGGCGAGTGCAGCTAGGTTTCAATGAAGATGAACCCGCAATGCGGAGAATTGGGATGACCGACGATTGCCCATTTGATGGCGTGATTCCCGCGGCCCGATCAAAGCCGCGCCCCGCGACACCACTTCAATCTGAAACCACATTAGATCGGATTATCTGTACGCCTTGCGAATCGCTCAGCTTTGGCGATTTTGCGAAGCTGAAATCTGGCCGTGATAGTTTTTCTAAATTGAAATTGCCCCAACTGCAAGACGGCGTTTCAGTTATGGACCAGCGTTCAATTGCGGAGACATTTCCTCAGAACGAATCTGCTCAAGCTTCGTGTCTGCGCTGGATAGCCCGCGGGCTGGATTGCAAAAAAGCGATCCGTAAAGTGCAGACAGATTTAGAGATTTCGGAAAAAGCGACTTCTAGGTGGAAAAAATAATTCGCCTCATTGTGCACCGCGAAACGCTATCGCAGTTTGTCGTGAGGCCGAGGTGGGACGACAGTAACGCTGATCAGGCAGGGCCTTAGCGGGACTTGACTATTTATTTATTGATCGCTCGGCAGTCCACGTCAACGTGGCTGCTGCGGTACGCCAGCGCTGCAATCGTGCTATGCGGTTTGTATCTAACTTTGCCGGTTTGATGCAGAAACAGGATCGATTTTGGCGCATCGCCGCCTACGGCATATTAGCCACGGAGTTTACCGTGGTCTCACATGCCAAAGCGCTCTAAGCAGGGGTGCGACCACGTTTGGGAGCTTTATCGGCGTCGTATTTTCAAGCGATGCGGATGATGAATGAATTGGAAGGTGCGTTGACCAATTGCAGTCGCGCTGCTAAAACTGTTGGATTACATCGTTCGAAGCTGCTTCGGCAGCCGTCGAATCGTTTCTTCTACTCGATGAGGAGCATTTAGCGTGGGTGGCATTAGCGATCGGCATCAGGAAATCAAACGGCGACGCAAGCGCCGTCAGAAGCTTGTTCTCTACAAGAAGCGTTTGAAAAAGGCCACCGTTTCAGAACGTGGCGTCATCGCCGAAAAAATTCGTCGAATGACACCGGGTGCCGAAACCATCATTGCCGCTTGGGGATTGCAAGAACGCAAGTAAGCTCGTTTAGATCTGCCAAGAGTCAACTCCTCATCTCATTGTGCTCACGGGCACCCTGCATTACGCTGCTGGTTATCTTTGCTAAGTGCGGCGAATGATTCGCCACCGCCGGTGAAAAAGACGCCGACGTTGTCCTCTTCATCGCCTGCACCGCGCTGATAGTCAGGCGAAAGCCGACGTCTCTGCCTCTTTTTGCCGCGGCACGGTGTTTGCTTTGACAACGACTTTCATTTTAGCCTCGTTTTGAAATATGGCAGACTGAGCTGCTTTGCCGGGCCATGTTGCCCAGGAAGGGCGTTGATGCATTTGAATGGAAACCGCTTCGCAGCAAGAGCAAATTCTTTGATCGCACTTCGGCTCCAACGCCGCGCATTTACATTAGTTGAGCTGCTGGTGGTCATTGCCATTATCGGCATCCTCATTGCGCTCTTATTGCCGGCGGTACAGGCGGCGCGAGAAGCGGGGCGCCGAATGCAGTGCTGCAATAACTTAAAGCAAATCGGATTGGCTCTGCACGGTTTTCACAATACGAATAAATACATTCCTGGGTTAGCTTTGTGCGGCGCCGGCCCTGAGGATTACAACCCGGGAATGCAAAGTATCTGGTTCAATTTCCGGCATTTGCCCCCTTCGCTGTATTTGCTGCCGTACCTTGAAGAGCAGTCGACCTCTGACCAATTCAGCTGGCAATGGGGCGGAGACGATGCTACGCCCGGGCACGAAGGTCCGGGAGGCATGTTGAATATTAATGTTGTGAATAAGCAATTGCCGGTCTTTACGTGCCCCTCGATGCCGCCGCCGGTTAACCCGGTTTTCAATTGCTGGTCAAGCTACGGTTGGAGCCGCGGCAACAATGATATTCACGACATACCGCAAGGCGGGGATATCATCTGGCCGGGTAAATCGTATGGTTACGTACCCAGCGACGGGGCCTTCATCACGGCAGTTGACAATGGCTATACCAATGACCTTGGTCAAGCCGACAAAGCCCTTTACGCTGGCAAACCGGGGAAGAATCCAAAAGACTACAAGCTGGCTTTCCGACATTTCACCGACGGATTGAGCAAAACTCTTGCCGCCGGCGAGTTGCATCACGGCATTCAAGGTTTCATCAGCACAAAAATCAATAGCCTTACGGTTGGCTCCGCAACGCCTTCCAGCGGCTTCACTGCCTGGGGCGCCGACAATGGCGACTACTTCTGCGAAGGCACCACGAATGTCCACATGAATACGTGGTCGGGACCCTATTATGTTCGCGGAATGTCGGCCAGCGATATCCGCAACTGTATTTTCAACAGCCCGCATTTCTCGTTCCGCAGCTTCCACCCCGGTGGCTGTAATTTTTTGCTGATGGACGGATCAGCGCGGTTCATTACGGAAGCGATCGACATGACAACCTATAAAGCGCTGGGGAGCAGGAACAAAGGAGAGGTCGTTGGTCCATATTAATCGATCTACGAACAATCCGATCGGCCGCCGGCGAAATTTTGCGTTGCTGTTTTTGCTCGTAGCGGCGGTATTGAGACACGTGGTGTTGGGGGCCTTGCTGGTGGGAGCCCTGCTGCTGGGCGGCTGTGGCGGCGGCATTTCCGTTCCCACTACGGTGCCGGTAAGCGGCGTGGTGAAGTACAAGGGAAAGCCTCTGCAAGGTATCCGGGTGACTTTTCATCCCCAGACGGAGACGGCAAAACCTAAGTTTATTCCCTCGGGCCAAACGGGTCCGGATGGCAGATTTACCCTTAGCACCGGCGCACCCGGCAACGGAGCGCCGCCCGGGTCGTACCTCGTGACGTTTGAGAAGCCCG